>JAEHDI010000521.1 GCA_016880505.1 Bryobacterales bacterium
AAGGAACTCATTCGAAAGATCCAACCAGAGCTATTAGAAACCGAGGATGGAATTTAGCTCAGAAAAAACAGGAAGGGTGTCAGGAGTCATTTCTTTAGGCACTCAGACAATGAGGCGGTGTCTCGGACATTCAGTTGCTCTCCAGACGGGATCTTTGGTTACATCCTTCCGCAGCGAAACAAAAGGGGTCGGGATGAGCTACCCCAGATTTCATGGACACCGGGGGAAGAAAAACGGGGACCTTCTGAATCTCCCGGAGACAAGAAAAGGGGACAGCAACTGTCTTGACTGTCAAGCATGCTGCGTCTCATGGGGCTGCCAAGGAGCCCGGTGTTTCAGCATGGCATTGAGGATGACCAGCAATTTCCGCATGCAGGCCACGAGCGCGACTTTCTTGGCTTTGCCAGCCGCGCAGAGCCGCTGATAGAAACTCCGAATCACGGGATTGAAGCGGGCCGCCACGATCGCTCCCATGTACAGTGCCATCCGCACCTGGGCACGCCCACCCCACACCCTGCGTCGGCCTCTCAAGGTCCCGCTATCCCGATTCAACGGGGCCACGCCGACGAGGGCGGCGATCTGTTTGTACGTCAGCGTACCCAGTTCCGGTAGATTAGCCAGCAGGGTCGTGGTCAGAACCGGACCGACGCCAGGCACGCTCCGCAACCATTCCTCTTTCTCTCGCCAGACCGGACTCTGCTGAATGGTTTCCGCCAAGTCCGTGTCAGCTTGGTGCAACGCCTGTTCAAGCCAGGTGATATGCGCCCGCAGGTTTTTGCGGATCGGCACACGAGCGCTCGCGAGCCGGTTCTTCTCCGCCGTCAGCATCTCGACGAGTTGTCGGCGGCGCGTCAAGAGCGCGGCGAGCATCTGCGTCTGCTCATCCGGCAGTGGCCGTGGCGTCGGCCGGAGCACCTCGGCGAATTGCGCCAACACCTGGGCATCCAGGACATCGGTCTTCGCCAATCGCCCGGTCGCTTTCGCGAAGTCGCGCACCTGCCGTGGATTAACGACCACCACGGGCATCCCGGCAGCGGCCAATGCCCCCGTCAGCGGAAGCTCCAACCCACCGGTGGCTTCCATCACAATCAGCGTGGGAGAGAGGGCTTGCAGACGCGTCAGTACGTGGGCAATGCCCGCCTCCGTATTGGGGGCGGCGAACCGGCCTTCTGGTCGGAGAGCCAGGTCCAACTGTGCTTTGGAGACATCAATACCGACAAAGACCGGTGAGTGCGTCATCATGTCCTCCTTGGTGGCCCAGCCTTGCAGCATGCGGGCTCCGCGGCCCATGCAACTGTTCGGGCTCGTTCAGGAGAAAGGCATGACGACCCTGGCTGTCCCACGGTCTCGACGGACCTCGGCTACGGCGGTCTATCATGCCCCGGTGAGTAATGTGCTGTATGATTGCCATCCTGGAGGCAAGATACAAGGCTACTTATTCGGGGTTCATTCTTCAGTGAACTAAAGAAGCGTTCCACCGGGGTGTTGTTGGAGCAATTGCCGTTCAGACTCATGCTCATGCCCCCCACGCAGTGTCACCACTCGTTTATGAAGTCATCGACTTCTTCGGCGTGTTCGATGGCTTCGAATCAATC
>JAEHDI010000522.1 GCA_016880505.1 Bryobacterales bacterium
CGCTCGCACAGGTGCATCACCTTCCCGTGCGTGTCGCCCATGATCTGGATTTCGATGTGGCGGGGCCGGGCCAGGTATTTCTCGATGTAGACCTGCCCCGACCCGAACGCGGCCAGCGCCTCCTGGGTGGCGAGGTTGAACGCCTGCGCGAATTGCTGCGGCTCGGCCGCGACGCGCATCCCCTTCCCCCCGCCCCCCGCCGCCGCCTTGATGATCACCGGAAATCCGATCGTCCCGGCGATCTCCAGTCCCTCTTCGGGCGATTCCACCGGACCCGGTGAGCCCGGCACCGTGGGCACCTTGAGCTTCTGGGCGATCTTGCGGGCCGTCGCCTTGTCCCCCATCTGGCGGATCTGGTCGGGGGTGGGGCCGATGAACGTGATGTTGGACGCCCCGACCTTCTCGGCGAACTCCGCGTTCTCGGCGAGGAAACCGTATCCGGGATGGATCGCATCGGCGCCGGTGATCTCGGCGGCCGCGATGAGACGGGGGATGTTGAGGTAGCTGTCGCGGCTCGGCGCGCGGCCGATGCAGACGTCGTCGTCGGCGAAGCGCACGTGCAGGCACTCGCGATCCGCCTCGGAGTAGACCGCCACCGTCGCGATCCCGAGCTCCTTGCACGCGCGAATGACCCGCAGGGCAATCTCCCCGCGGTTCGCGATCAGCACTTTCTGGAACATCAGGGCGTCAGCTCGATCGCCCCGGCCGCGTCGGCGCCACCCAGCCGGTTCCCGGAGGAATCCACGCCCGACACCTTCAGCGCGAACTCGCTCGGGTTCGAACAATAGAAAATCGCGCTCTCGTAACTGATCACGCCCTGCTGGTACCACTGGAACAGGGACTGGTCGAAGGTCTGCATACCGTACTGGATCGACCCTTCGGCGATCAGATCGGGAATGCTGAGCTGCTTAGAGAGGTCGCGCACGTTGTCGGCCACCGCGGCGGTGTTGATCAACACCTCGGCCGCCGGCACGCGGCCGCGACCGTCCTTGCGCGGCACCAGGCGCAGCGAGATCACCGCCTGCAGCGCCGTGGAGAGCAGGTGGCGGATCTCGTCGTGCTGGTGCGGCGGGAAGAACGAGATCACCCGGCTGATCGTCTGGGTCGCGTCGGTCGTGTGCAGCGTCGAGAACACCATGTGTCCCGTGTCCGCCGCCTTGAGCGCCGTGTCCAGCGTCTCCATGTCGCGGATTTCGCCGATCAGGATCACGTCCGGGTCCTGCCGCAGCACGTGGCGCAGCGCGGAATTGAACGACAGCGTGTCGTTTCCCACCTCGCGCTGCGAGATGTTGGCCAGTTGATCGCGGTGCAGAAACTCGATCGGGTCTTCGATCGTGATGATGTTCACCCGCCGGTTCGTGTTCACGTGGTTGATCATCGCCGCGAGGGCCGTCGATTTCCCCGATCCCGTCACGCCCGTCACCAGCACGAGGCCGCGCGGCTTGAGCGCGATTTCTTCCAATACGGGGGGAAGGCTCAACTCCCTGATCTGCTTCACCTCGTAGGGAATCGCCCGGAACGCGAACGCCACCGTGCCACGCTGCTGGTACACGTTGGTGCGGAAGCGGCCCACACCCGGCACGCCGATCGCGAAGTCCGCTTCCTTGTGCTCGGCGAACTCCTTCACCTGCCGCGGCGTCATGATCTGCTCGGCCAGCGACTTCAGCTC
>JAEHDI010000523.1 GCA_016880505.1 Bryobacterales bacterium
AAATCGCACCTCACTTCGCGGAGCTAACTGCCCCACCCGCGGCAGATCCGCCAGGATCACGTTGGCGAGCTTCGGGTATCCGCCCGTCGTCTGCTGGTCCACAAATAGGATGATTGGCTGCCCGTCGGGCGGCACTTGAACCGCACCCAGCGAGACTCCTTCGGTCAGGAGCTGCACCCGGGATGAAGCCCGTATAGGTTCACCCAAAAGGCGGACACCGAGGCGGCTGGAGTCATTACTCACGATGTAAGCGCCATCGCAAAGGCGTCCTAGTGCGTCCGAGGGGAATAAATGTGCTTGAGGCCCCCGTGTGACTCGCAACGTGCTGTGTCTGACATAGTACCGGAGCGGTCGTGCATCGATGCCAGGCACGGGATTCGCTCTCTGTCCGATCTCCAGCCGATCTCCTTTCCTCAACGGACGCCCCTCAAGGCCTCCAAAATTGGCGCGGAGATCGGTTGACGCGCTGCCCAGGAAATCGTCCACCACAATTCCACCGCTTACGCAAAGGTAGCAGCGCGCGCCGTCGTGCGCGCCGCCAAGGCGAAGGTGCGCGCCTGCTTCCGCGTGCGTCGCCGCCCAGCAAGTCACGGGCCGGCCACCCACGGACGCTCCGAAATCTGAACCGGTGATAGCGAATACCGTCTCCTGCTCGAAAATGAATGTCCCTCCGACGAGCGTCATTTCGACTGCGGCTGCCGAATCAAGATTGCCAGTCAATCGGTTCCCCGCTCGCAACGAAAATGTATCGGCGGCGCCGCACGGAGAAACACCAAGGTGAGCAAAGCCAAACCGGCCAAGGTCCTGAACGCTAGAGAGGAAACCGGGCTCTACCACGCGCAACCCTGGCATAGTTACGACCGGCTCTCCAGTTCTTTGAACTCACTCGCGGAAATAGGACGAAAACGAACGTGATCCCCCATCTCGATCAGCGTCAGCGGCCGCCGGTGTGGCTCGAACAACCGTAACGAAGTACGGCCTATAATCCGCCAACCCCCCGGGGATGGGAGCGGATATATTCCGGTTTGGGTTCCGCCGATGGCCACGCTGCCCGCCGGAACCAACTTTCGTGGAGACTCGAGCCGCGGCGTTTCAAGAGACGGGTCCATCCCGCCGAGGTAGGGGAAACCTGGCGAAAAGCCGAGAAAGTATACAAGATACTCTACCGCCGAGTGCCGCTCAATCACTTGCCCCGCGTTTAGCCCGCAATGTCCAGCGACAGCATCCAGGTCCGGACCGAATGACCCGCCGTAGCACACTGGCACTTCTACCAGATGCGAAACGGGCAACGCCAGCCCCCTCTCCTCTTTCAGGCACCGCCGGATCTCTTTCTCCAGATCCTCGAATGAGACGTTCAACGGATTGAATTCGACCAGCAGCGAGGCATAGGCAGGGTGCAGAGCAAATCCCCGCGCCAGCGCGGTCTCGAGAGAAACAAACAGGCGGCGAACTCGCTCATGGTGGGACCGGTCCATCTTGTCCCCGAACGTCACTAGTAGTGAATGGTCACTCGCGGCTTCGATACGCGGATAATCCCGCACAGGAATCCCTGACTTCGGCACAATGATCTCGTCCAGCAGGGCCGATCAAAACTTAGCTCACATGTTTTAGTGTAATTCGAGTCCGAACTCCGAGAGTGTAGATGATTTTGTGGCTGCTAAGAGCACCCAGCTTCAACAGAGTTCAACAACTTTCAACAAGCTGGCACCCTCTGTTTGA
>JAEHDI010000524.1 GCA_016880505.1 Bryobacterales bacterium
CTCCAGTTGTCGTGATGCGTCCACCCGATCCGACGCGACATGCAACAGCCTGTGGCGGTATGTTGGATTGGAATACACTTCGGACGGTCTTTGACGACAACATGACCGGGGCCAAAACCAACATTGCTAGTGTGCTGTTTGTGAGCGCCCTTCTCCTCGCCTGGCCAGCCGGCGCGCAGACACGTTATCTGATCGGCAGCGTGACTATGGAGGACGGCTCGCCCCCGCCGAAGCGGGTCCTCATCGAACGTTTATGCGGCGGACGCGCAGTGCAGGCGG
The DNA here is from genome assembly GCA_016880505.1 of Bryobacterales bacterium. Classification (GTDB taxonomy): domain Bacteria; phylum Acidobacteriota; class Terriglobia; order Bryobacterales; family Bryobacteraceae; genus JAEHDI01. The sequence goes on from JAEHDI010000524.1 coordinate 280, forward strand.
GCGTCACCGACAGCAAGGGACGGTTCGTTGCACAGCACGAGATGAGAGAGACCTTCGGAGGGGGCATGGTGACGACGGTCTTCTCGCACATACTGTTCATCAACGGACTGTCTGCCTGTGTCTTACGGGCTTCCCTTCCAGGCTATGAATCGAGCACCATCGACCTGTCTAAGCTGAGCGCCGCTTCCGATCCCCGCCTGCCACCGGTCATCCTCCGACGCCGCCAGCCCGGCGCCGATTTCAACGTCGAGGCCGCAGGAGTTCCGCGTCCTGCCCGGAAAGCCTGGGAACGCGCGGTGAAGGCGGGGCAGAAACAAGATTGGCCGGCCGCGGAGAGCGAGCTTCGGGCTGCCGTCCAGGCGGCGCCCCAGTTTGCGCGGGCGTGGAACCTGCTCGGGGCTGTCTGCCAGAACGGGAAGAAGTTGGACGAGGCGCGGGAAGCGTTCCGGCGGGCCGTGGAAGCCGACCCGAAACTGCTGAACACGTATGTCCTGCTGGGGCGTTTGGATGTGGAGGCCAGGGACTGGCAGGCAGCGCTCCGGACGAGCGAGGCGTTGATTCGGGCGGACGCCGATCACGCTTTCCCCGAGGCCCACTTCCACCGCGCCGTGGCCCGTTACAACCTGCGAGACCTCGACGGCGCGAAGGCCAGCGCACTCGAAACGATCCGCTTGGACCGGAAACGCGAGTTTCCGCGCGCCGAGTTTCTGCTGGGCGTGATCTTGGCCGCGCAGCGCGACCTCGACGGGGCCAGGGATCATCTGAACGCGTATCTTGCACTGGATCCCAAATCCGAGGACGCGGCTGCGGTCCGCTCGCGTATCGACAACCTTGGAAAGCAGGAGCCGGAAGAGGCTCTTCCGCCGCTGAACCTGGTCGATGTGCGCCTCTCTCCCGCAGGCGAGGTGTGGATCCCGGGCGGGATGAAGGCGGTGGCAGCCATCGCGCACGTCGAGAAGCCCGGTGGTTACGCGACGTTCTTCGCGGATTACTGCCGGGCCCTCATCCGGAATACCACGCGTTACCGCAGCCGTGGGGTCCCCGCATACGAGCCGCGCCTGCGCGCCTCCTTCGCGACGATCGAAGAACTCACGCGCGCCGGAGAGCGGCGCGGCGACCGGACCGTAATCACCGTATCCCTCGCCGACGAGCAGCAGAGAAGAGAGACTGAACGAATTCTGTCCCTTTTGGGGTGGAAGATCGTGACCGCGGAAGGCGTCACCAAGGTCGAGATCGGCGACCGCCCCGAGGACGGCCTGCGCCAGCCGATCCCCGCCGCTCTCGGCATCGATGAAGTCTCGATGCAGGAGGCGCTCGAAGCGGGCCGCATTTTCACGATCGAGGTACCGTCGGAAAGCGTCCGGCTGGCTGGAGGCGACGCATGGAGCACGCTGATCCAGAGTGGTCCGGTGTTGCCGGGCGGGTTGGCGGAGGCCTTCGCGCTGGAACGCCGGCTCGCGAAAGCGTATCTGGGGTTGAGCGGTGTCGATAATGACGCGGCGGCGGCAGTTGTGGACGGCGTGGGCCTTCACGCGGCGGTGGAGATCCATGCGGACCCGTTGTCGCTCTACTCGGAAGCCTTCGCGGTTTCCAACGCGGTTGTGGCGGTTCCCGGGGGCGCCGGCGCGGAGAACGTATGGGCGAAGCTCGCGGGAGTTAGCCCGCACGCCCCGGCATCGTTCTTTCGAGCATTGCTCCAAAAGGATCGTGGCACGTTGACGGCATTCTATTGGGTGCTCTGGCGCGCCGATGCGGCCCGTCAACGATTCGTCCTGGAGAACCCGTCGCGAGCGAGCCGTTTCTATGAGTGGTACCGGGACTCCGGTGCGCTACAGGTGGCGCGGGACGAGCCGGCAGCGGCATGGCAGACCCTGTTCCTTCGCGAACTGCCGCTCGATGAGGACGGGCGTGTGCGGCTTCCAGGGGGCAGACTGGCATGGAGCCAATCCGCATCGTCGGAAGAGGACGTTCTGCTGCATCTCACGACTCCTCGGGTACTCACCGAGGTCTCCCGGCTCGAGCGGGCTCGCGGGGTTCCTTTCGACGAGCGCTCGGCCGCATTATTCACTCGACACTTCGAGGAGTGGCTTCCGCTGTTCCCATACTTCGAGCGTCTGCCAGCGCTGGGGAGCGGAGAGTTTGAGGCATTGGCGGCGTTCGCTGAGTCCGTCCGGGCCAGTGATGCCGAGCGTGCAAACGTCGTTCTGGGCGAATGGCATGCGCTGGTCGAGCTGACCGCGCTCGGCCACGCCGCAGGGACGCTCGACGCAAAGCAGAGCGCCAGTGCGTTCCGCTGCGCCTGCACGTCGTTGCAGACACGTGATTTTTCAAGGCAGGCACTGGCCTGCTTGCGCGCGATGACCGGAGAATCCGCCGGCCTGGACGAGGCGGTGCCCAGCCGGCTACTTCGACTTGATGGCGCGCGGCGGGCGGCGTTCGACCGTGTGCGGCGGC
>JAEHDI010000525.1 GCA_016880505.1 Bryobacterales bacterium
ACCGCCGATGCGCACTCGCACATCCTCGAGCGCCCGGCGCCCGCGGATGCCCGTCCCGAACAGCAGCAGAAAGGCGCGGTCATTCTCCGCACCCAAGTCCAATGGGACGGGCACACAAGTGCCGGCGGCGCCGTCCGGGCACTCGAACGCAAGCTTGGAAGTCCGGGAACCGTCAGGTCTAACCAGCAGCGTCACCGCCGCCGCGACTCCTCGCCCGTCACTGTTTGCCGAGAAGAGGCCGGGCGCGACCTGTGCAATCGTTACAGCGCTCTTCCAGTGGATCTTCGACCCGCGCGCTAAGGTGATGGCCGCCCCGCCACCCGCGGTCTCAGGGGGTACGCGGAGGTTGACCTGGGATGGCGAGACGAAAAAGAGCGGCGCCGCCCGTGACGCTCCGAGGCTATCGGTGACGGTCGCCGACAACCCTGCCAGCGAGAAGGGGAGCGGCAACGTCGTTGCCGTCTCGCTTGTCGTGGAAAAGCCACCACTGAATACCGTCGCGATCGATCCCGCCGAGAGCTCCGGTCCAGTGTAGCTTGCGGCGGAAACCGCGGTCGCCGCCGATGTTGCCGCCGCGCATCGATCGTTCTCATCGAGAAAGGTCGCCCAGTTCACTACCGTCGCCATCTCGGCGTGGATCTTCGCCGGCGAGCTGGGGCTGTCGTACGCCGCCGGCGCCACCCAAGCACTCCCGGCCGGCGGGCAGCCGAAGACGCCGCACTGTAAAGTTACCGGGGTCTCCGGAAAGTACAGCGTCTGAATCAACTCGTCACTCGTGCCCGGGTCGAGTTCGTAAATCGACATGAAGTTGGTTCCGGGCGAGTACCCGGACACCGCCGAGCATCCGCCATGCTCGGCGATCCCGTCACCGTCGACATCCGACGGGCAGGGCGCAGCGAGGTCGATCACTTTTGTTCCATGGATGTTGACGCCCATTGTGCTGGCCTGTTCCGTGCAGTCTGCCGCGTTATAGAGTGTGCAATTGGGCGGCCGGTACAAGGGGTCATCCGTGCAACTGTTCCACTCGAACCAGCCGTTGGTACAGTCCGTGCGGCAGATTCCCAGGTTGTTGCAGACCCGTGCGTCGTGGCACCAGCCGTCGAACTGGTGCCCGTCCGTCTTTATCCCGAAGTTGGATGTGACGCCCCAGTTCCCGAACGGTGGCGTGTGGGGAGTGAAAATCGCCGGGCACTCTGCGTGAATCGCTCCCACTGCACGCCGTGCCCGATTCAGACCGGCCACCGAAAGCCGGCAGACCTGGGCCTGCGCCTCCGGGACTACGGACAAAACCAGCATGCTGGAGATCAGGACGAACCTGCCCAAACGCCGAGCCTCCGTTCGCTTCTCTGTTACTTTGCTGCCCAGCCAGGCGCCTTTCCGGTCAGGAAGGCGCCCAGATCCGCCGGCGCGAACCGCAAGCCGACAAAAAAAGCCCCGAAAAGCGCATAGACTGCGCTCACTTCGTCGAAGCGCATCTCGTAAATCAGCTTCTTGAACACCAGTGGGTCGTCGGCGAACAGGTCCACGCCCCATTCCCAGTCGTCGAAGCCGATCGAACCGGAAATGATCTGTCTCACCTCGCCGGCATAGCGGCGGCCGATCATGCCGTGCTCGTGCATCATCCGCTGCCGGTCCTGCATCGGCACCTGGTACCAGTTCTTCGATTCCGCTCGTTTGCGGTCCATCGGATAGAAACAGATGTAGCGGTTTGGCGGAATCTCCGGCCAGAGCCGCGGAGCCATCGCCTTGCGCTGGATTGCGAGCATTTCCTCGATCTGCCGGTTCCAGTCGTCACTATGAGGTTCGACGCCTTTTTCGAGCAGTGAGCGGTAAGTCTTGGCGCTGGACTCGTACAGTCCCAGTTCCACCACCGACAGGTACGAGGTCGCGAGCTCCAGGTAGTCCGACAGAGCCAGTCCGGCTACACGAAGCTGTGCCTGGTTCAGTTCCTCAAACGATTTCCGGAAGTGCAACAGCAGCAGGTCCCCTTTGTGTCCCAGCATGGAATAGAGAGCCGTACCCTCCATTCCCTCCATCGCTGCCGCCGCTTCCGCCACGACTTCGCTTCGCCGCCCCTCCGGCAGCGCCCGCCACGCGGACCACCGCACCCGGAACATCTGGTGCAGCACGCTCGCTCCCTCCAGCGTCAGCGGAACCTGCGGCGCCTCCTCCATCCGCGTCTCAGCCGTGTCACTGGTCATTGAATTTCGACGCCCTCCTTGTTTCAATCTACATGCCTCCCTTCGGTTGCGGCCACCCGACCCCCAATTCCAATGCTACCCGGCCCAGCACGCGGTCAAGCGTCCACAGCCGGCATCCTGTGATCAGCGCCGACGCGAGCAAGTGCGCGTCGATCCAGCCGATTCCTCTTCCACAGAGGTGACGCGCCTCGATCAGTTCCAAAACCTCGCCCTGATCGGCGGCAACCGCGCTCGGAAGCTGTCCCAGATTCTCCAGGATCTCCACGCGATTCCGCAGATTGCCACACGCCAGCTCTCCGATGATCATCGGATGGATCAGAACGCGGTCAGTTTCTAACAACTCCACCATATTGCGTTCCGTGGCCCGGAAGTGGGCCACCCACACCGACGTGTCGACGAGAGTCATCGCTGTGTGCGGGCCGCCAGTCGCCTCCGTGGGACTGATTTCAGATGGGGTTCGCTGCCGCCGAGTCTCGCCAGCCGGAGAGCGCTCTCTTTCGCGATCAAAGCCTCAAGCCCCGCGCGTACCAGCGCCGTCTTCTCCCGCACCCCGGTCAGACGCCGGGCCCGGTCGACCAGTTCGTCGTCCAGGATCAATGTGGTTCTCATATATGTATTATACTGCATATATAATGCATATTAGAGGGACCGGACTCAGCCCGCAGCGCAGCGATGGATCCGCAATCACGGAATTCTCAACTCTTTAACTTCCCCAATCTCAATTCCTTCCTCGCCACATTCCTCCCGAACCTCTCCTTTCCGTGCTAACGGTGAGGATGATGTTGGACCGTACAATCATCCATGTATCTCGCCGCAAAACGCGGCCTGTCCCCAAACTAGGGTGTCCGAAAATGGGAATGGCTTTGTTTGGTCAAAACCTCCGCGCCGGTGTGGTACGCTCTCCTCTCTATGAAGATCACTAAGGTTGAGGCCATCTATCTCCGCCTGCCGGAGGTCAAGTTCCAGTGCGACAGCGGCCAGGACGCCCTCATCGTCCGCGTCGAGACGGACGCCGGCATCACCGGCATTGGTGAGGTCGACTCGAGCCCCATGGCCGTCAAGGGCTTCATCGAAGGACCGTTCTCGCACACCACCGGCACGGGCCTGGCCCAGGCAATTATCGGCGAAGACCCGTTCGAAACCGAGCGGCTGTGGTACAAAATGTACCGGGCCAACATCTACGGCGGGCGCCGTGGTGCAGGCATCCATGCGATGTCCGGCATCGACATGGCCCTATGGGACATCAAGGGTAAAGCACTCGGCTTGCCCGTCTGGAAGCTCCTCGGCGGGGGATTCCACAAGAAGGTCCGCTGTTACGCCAGTTCTCTTTTCGGTCCCACTCCCGAGAAGACCGGCGAACTCGCCCGTCGCTACGCCGACCAGGGATTCACCGCCGTCAAGTTCGGCTGGGACCCCATGGGCCAGGACGAAAAGACCGACATCGCCCTCGTGCGCGAAGGGCGCCGGGGGCTCGGGCAGGGCCCCGACCTCATGATCGATGCCGGCCTCGTCTGGGACGCGAAGACTGCCCTTCAACGTGCTCGGGCCTTCTCCGACTACGACATCTTCTGGCTCGAAGAGCCGTTGCGCCCGGATGACTACGATGGTTACCGCAAACTCTCCGAAGGTACCGACGTGCGGATCGCCGCCGGCGAAGAGGAGAGCAACCGCCTGTCGTACGTTGAACTGATGGACCGCGGCCGCATCGACATCGTGCAGGTCGATCTCACCCGCTGCGGCGGCTTCACTGAGGCGATGAAGATCGCGGCGCTCGCCTGGGACCGTGGGCTGATGATCGCCAACCACGGTTTCACCACGTACATCAACGTGACCGCCGCGCTCCACTGGCTGGCCT
>JAEHDI010000526.1 GCA_016880505.1 Bryobacterales bacterium
CCATGTGAACCGTCAGGCCGGTCTCGTTCACCAGCGAACGCAGGAAGGGCCGGGCCTGCTCGCGCAACCGCACGCCGCTGTGCGCCATGTTTGCCAGGCTGAAAAGCTTCAACCCGAACATGAACCGCCGCGTTGTCGTGTTGCTCGTTAGATAACCGCTGCGCTCAAGCGTGAGCAGCAGGCAATGGGCGGAACTCTTCGGCAGTCCAAGCCGCCGGCTGATCTCCGGCAAAGTCAATCCGGCTCGAGACGTCGCCAGCAACTCCAGGATATGGAGAGTCCTCTCTACGGATGACACTGTTGGGGTTTTGCTCGCCGCCATGTCGCCCCCGGCCAGGTGGCTCGGAACTGCTGAGAATTCTACCAGAAATCGAGGAAGTTGTATCATCGCTACCAGAGTTCTAAATGCGAATTACCGACCTGGATACACCCGCAGTGCTCGTTGACGTCGATGTCATGGAGAGAAATCTCCGGCGTTTGGGAGACTACTGCGCGGAGCACAGCCTTCGGTTGAGACCGCACACGAAGACCCACAAGATACCGGAGCTGGCGCGACGCCAGATCGAACACGGGGCGGCCGGCATCACTGTCGCCAAACTCGGCGAAGCGGAAGTGATGGCGGACGCCGGGCTTCCCGGCATCCTGATCGTGTACCCGCTGTTCGGCGCCGCGAAATGGCGGCGGCTGACGGCCCTCGCCCGGCGCACGGACGTGACTGTCGCGTGCGATTCCGTGGAGATCGCGAGCGGAATTTCGGCACAGGCGCGACAAGACGGCGTGACCGTTGGTCTCCTTGTGGAGTTCGACACCGGTTTTGGCAGGTGCGGGCTGCCTATCGACGAGTTTTCGCTGCCTGCCGCCCGGCGAATCCGGGAGCTTCCGGGGCTCGAATGGCGTGGGGTGCTCGTCTATCCCGGCCACATCATGGGCACCGCATCGGAACGAGAGGTGCTGCTGAACCGGGAAAACGAGACACTCTCGCGTCTCATGGAACTGCTGAAGTCGGAAGGAATCGACTGCCTGATTGTCAGCGGAGGCAACACGCCGGCTGCTTTTCTGTCGCACCGTTTTGTGGGTGTCAACGAAATCCGGCCAGGCACATACATTTTCAATGACAAGAACACGGTTTGCGCGGAAGCCGCCTCCTGGGGCGACTGCGCGGTCACCGTCCTCGCCACCGTGGTCAGCACCAGCGTCTATGGAAAAGCGATCATCGACGCGGGCGGCAAGACCTTTTCCGGCGACTCGCTCTTAAGCGGCGACCGGCAAGGGTTCGGCCACGTGATCGGGCATCCGGAGATCCTTGTAGAGGATCTGTCAGAGGAACACGGGCACTTGAGACTCGGGGGTTCCCGCCTGAAGGTCGGCGACCGGGTGCGCGTAGTTCCGAATCACGTCTGCACATGCGTCAACATGCATGACCGCGTCTACGGCGTGCAGCGTGAAGACGTCGTGGCGGAGTGGGAAGTCGCCGGACGAGGAAAAGTGCGCTAGAGCGCTGAGGCGCTTCTCACACCGCCCCGCCCCCGAATTGCGACCTACCGTTCCGCAAAACGTGGTGGATGCCGATCGGAGCCTGCTCGGGCGAGTCGTACGTCGCGGGGCTCCCAACTTTTTCGGGATCGAACACCGTGACGTCCGCGAGATAGCCGGGCGCCAGCCTCCCGCGATTCTTTATGCCGAATCTTCGGGCCGGCTGGTCGGTGATCTTGTGCACGGCTTCGGGGAGTTCGAGCCAGCGCCTCTCGCGGCAGATGTCGCCGAGCCACAGAGGAAATGTCCCGTGAAGGCGGGGGTGCGGGCGTCCTTTCACGTAGAACCCGTCGCTGATAATCATCGACAGCGGATGCGTGAGGGTCTGCTTCAGGTTCTCCTCGCTCTGATTGAAGCAGAGCATGTTCACCGCTCCACGCTCTTCGATCAGCAGGTCGAGCATGACATCCACCGGCTCGCACCCGCGCGTCTCCGCGAGCGCCGCCAGATTCTGCCCAACCGCCTCCTGATTGGCCGCCGACCCGACAGCGGAGATGTAGATGTCGCTCCAGCGCCATTCCAGCGCCGCCTTCGTCTCCGCTGCAATGTGCTCGCGCTGCGAGGGGTCCGTCAGGCGGGCGAGCATCCCTGCAACGCCGCCTTCCAGTACCCACTGCGGCAGCGCCTGCGTCAGCACCGTGCTTCCGGCGACGTAGGGGTAGCAATCGAAGGCAATATCGATCCCGTCCCGGCGCGCTTGCTCGATTTTGTCGATGGCCCGCGCCTGCAACGGCCAGTTGCTCGCGCCGACGGCCTGCAGGTGAGAGATCTGGAGGCGGCAGCCCGTGC
>JAEHDI010000527.1 GCA_016880505.1 Bryobacterales bacterium
AGGCCGATTCTGTATTGCTGGGACAACGGCTGGTTCACCTGGCCGATCAGCAGGGCCCCTGGCCTCCGCGGTGATCGGATGGACGTGTCGGTCGCAGGCACCTCCCCAATTCCCTCAAACGTCCCGAATGCGCCGTGGGGAAAGCTGAAATCGAGCACGGTGACCCTCTGCATGCCCAGCGCTGACCATTTGAACGACGGTAGACGGTACGTCCGTGCTGCCGCTAGCCGGTCTTCAGCTTTGGCCACTTCCATGCGCGCGCTCTTGAGGTCACGATTGGATTCCAAAGCCAGCGTGAGCGCGCGCTCCACGGTCAGAGTTTCAGCGGGTGCGACACTCTGTACACAATACGCGGGCTGCGCGGCAATCACCGCGAACACGACGAGTCCAGAAACGGCGGGTGGGATGTGCACAGCGCCCCTCTACGCTCGTACATCCGAAACTGTAACGGGAATCAGTATACCACTCCATGGTTGCTACGGATAACGGAAACCGGACTGGAAATTGTCGCCGATCACCGGGAAGGTTTGGCCCCAATGCAAGTGCGTCGCAGGGGCGGACCACTCCTCTTCGGTCGTGGTTCGGCTAGAAGCAGTTACAATGAGACTGTTTCAACTGGGGGAAAATTCGTGAAGCCGAGAATCGTAGCCGCCGGCACCGCGCTGCCGAAGAACCGCTTTTCCCAGGAGTTGCTGCTCGAGATGGCGGGATACGACCATAAGCGCGGCGCGTTCTTTCTGAACAGCGACATCCAGTTCCGCCACCTCTATTTCGAGCCGGGATTTGGCGGTAACGAGACCATCGACCAGATGAACGACCGGGCGCGCCGTGGCGCCGCGGAGATCGGAGGGGAGGCGATCCGGCGGTGTCTGGAACGGGCCGGCGCGGCTCCGTCCGACGTGGACTTCCTCGCCACCACCACCTGCACCGTCTCCATGTGCCCGCACCTCGACACGCTCTTTATTCGCGACCTCAAGATGCGCCCGTCGATCCGCCGTGCGCACATCGGCGATACCGGATGCGCGAGCGCGATGGTGTCGCTTCAGGCGGCATGGAACCATTTGCACGCGTACCCGGACGACCGCGCTGTGGTCGCGGCCGTTGAAATCTGCTCAGCGGCGTACTACCGGGACGGCAGCATCGAAGCGGCCATCGGCGAGGCCATCTTCGCCGACGGCGCAGGCGCGATGTATTTCGCGAACTCGGGCACGGGTTTCGAGGTGCTGGCCCTGAAAACGCTAATCCGCTCGGAGAACATCCACCTCATGGGTTTCGATTTCCCCGGAGGTTACCGGCGGCTCGTGCTATCGAGCGATGTGCGGACGACCGGCGCTTCCATGCTGCACGAGCTCGTCGAGGCCATGCTCGAGGAGCACGGGCTGGCGAAACAGGATATCCGCTTCTGGATCCTCCATTCGGCGGGACGCAAGGTGCTCGACAACGCAAGGCAGTACCTCGGTTTGAGCGAGGACGACTTTTGCTGGTCCCGATCGGTGCTCAGGGATTACGGAAACATGTCCTCGGCGACGGTGCTGTTCGTGCTCGAAAAGGTGATGAGCTCGGGACTGCCCAAGCCCGGGGACCTCGCGGTGATGGCCGCCCTGGGCCCCGGTTTCGCCGCCGAAGGCGCTCTGCTGCGATGGGAGTCCTGATGACGGCCATGCCGCGAATCGTTGCGGCGGAGTTTCTGGACTCGCCGCGCCTCCCGGCCGGTGAACTGAGCGAGAGCCTCCGCGACCTCGAGCGTTTGAATCGATGGTTCGGCGGCACGAGGGCGGTGCTTACCGAACTGAGCCGGTTGGTCACCAGTCGGGCCGTCCGGGAACGGGTGACCGTGCTGGATGCCGGAGCAGGTGGCGCGGACATCCCGCGAGCCATTGTCCGCTGGGCCAGGCGGCGGAAGATCCGCATCGAGATCATCGCCTGCGACGTGCACCAGCAGATTCTCGCGTGTGCCGCGGAATCCTGCCGCGACTTCCCCGAGATCCGGTTTGTTCACGGTGACGTGCTCGAACTTCCGTTCGCTCCCGGCAGTTTCGACCTCGCAATCTGCACGCTCACCGCGCATCACCTCAGCGCGG
>JAEHDI010000060.1 GCA_016880505.1 Bryobacterales bacterium
ATGTCATGGGGCCGGGTGAACAAGCCCTCCGACCTGCTGACCGAAGGCGAGCAGATCCGGGTAAAGATCCTGAAGATCGACCGCGAAAACCGGCGCATCTCGCTAGGCGTAAAACAACTCAGTCCCGACCCGTGGACGGCGGTCGGGGAGAAGTACTCACAAGGACAGCGCGTGCGCGGGGTTGTCTCGCGGGTGGCAGAGTTTGGAGCGTTTGTCGAATTAGAGCCCGGCGTCGAGGGCCTGATCCACGTCTCCGAGCTGTCCTGGTCAAGGAAGATCCGCAAGCCGAGTGACGTGGTGAAGGCGGGTGAGGCTGTGGACGTAGTGGTACTTGGCGTCAACACCGTGGACAAACGGATTGCGCTCGGCCTGAAGCAGGCGCTGGGCGATCCCTGGCAGGATATTGAGACCCGTTACCCGGCGGGCTCGGTGGTGGAGGGACCGGTCGTAAGTCTGGCGGCCTTTGGTGCGTTCGTCGAACTCGGAGAAGGCGTCGAAGGGATGATCCATATCGGCGATATCAGCCGCGAGAAGCGTCTGAATCATCCGAAGGAGATGCTAAACACCGGGCAGAAGGTCCGGGCGGTGGTGCTCGAGATCGACAAGGCGAAACGACGCTTGCGGCTGGGCATGAAACAACTGGAGCCGACGACGGCGGACGAGTACATCGCCGAGCACAAGTCGGGAGACACGGTGAGCGGACGAGTGCTGGAAGTTCGTAGCGGCAAGGCCAAAGTCGAGGTCGGCGAAGGTGTCCATGCAACTTGCCGGATCCCAGCCGAGCCGGAAAAGCCTGCAGATACGACCGAAGCCGGCTCGATCAAGGCTGACCTCACGGCACTAACAGCAATGCTTTCAGCAAAATGGAAGCAAGGAAAAACTCCGGATGCGGCCGTTCGCCGAGAAGCCGTGCGGGCCGGGCAGATTCGCAGTTTCCGGATCATTGCGCTCGATCCCGGCAACAAGCAGATCGAACTGGAACTCGCAGGCTGACGGCGGCAGGATGCTCAGGCGCTAGCGGCGGGAGTTCCTACCGTTTTTCCATGAGCCCCGTCAAAGTGGGTGTTGACGGTCCAACGTGAAGCCGCATTGACGAGTGACATCGGCCTGACCTCAGCAATGGACGAAGCGGCTCTGATCCGCGCCGCCCAGCAAGGCGATCAGGATGCCTTCGAGCGGCTCGTTCGCGCCTACGATCAGAGTGTACTCAGGCTGGCGATGAATCTGCTGCGTAGCGTCGAGGACGCCCGAGACGTCTACCAGGAAGCTTTTCTTCGTGTTTACAAGAACTTACACTCCTTCCGCTTCGACTGTAGCTTTCACACGTGGCTGTACCGGATCGTGACCAACCTCTGCCTGGATCACATCCGCAAACGGAAGGTCAGGCGAGAAGAGTCGCCCGTGACTTCCACGGAGAACGGCACTCGCGACCTGATGCAGATGCTCCCCGAGGAGCGGGTGGACGGAGACCCGCAACGCCACTTGATGAGCCGGGAACTGGGCAGGCGTATCGGCGAGGTCCTACGCGGCTTCACTCCACGCGAGCGGATGGTCTTCGAACTGCGCCACTACCAGGGGATGCGATTGAAGGCGATCGGCGACGTCATGGGGACAAGCGAGGAGGCGGCCAAGAACTGCCTGTTCCGTGCCACGCAGAAGATGCGGCAAGCACTAGGGGATTTCGTATGACCTGCGAATCGGCTAGAAGCCGGCTTTCTTTGTTTCTCTACGGAGAGCTTAGCTTCGATGAGGAGGAAGCTCTCCAGCAGCATCTGGAGTCCTGTGAAGGATGCCGTCACGCGTTGGAGCGCGAAAAGGTCTGGCACGAGGCGGTGGACCTGCACGCGACGGAGCCTCCCGCAAACCTTCTGGCACAATTCCGACAGGATCTCCGGGCAAGGCTGGCCGAGGAACGGCGTCCGCACCGGACGTTTGCCCTTTGGGAGTGGCTGGGAGAAGTCTTGAATGCTCCGTACATGCGCCCGATCGGTGCGCTTGCATTGGTTCTGGCTGGTTTCTTCGCCGCCCGTCTCACCGCGCCGGGCGTTTCCCCCGTAAGTCAAGCCGACAACGCCGGACGTGGTCCGACTGCCACCCAAGTACGATACGTGCAACCCGACGCTTCGGGAGGCGTGCGCATCGTGATGGACGAGACGAGACAGCGCATTCTCTCCGGCAGCCTGGAGGACCAGGATATCCAGCGATTGTTGCTTGCAGCAGCCAGTGACGGGGCCGATCCCGGGTTGCGCGTCGAATCGATGGACATCCTGAAATCGGGAGCGGATTCCTCGGAAATCCGGCAAGTGCTTCTTCAGGCGCTCCGGCAGGATCCAGTCGCCGGCGTACGGCTGAAGGCCATTGAGGGCCTCAAGTCTTTCGCCGCCGAACCCGAGGTTAGAAAGGTGCTCTCCGAGGTGCTGCTGGCAGACGAGAATCCGGGCGTTCGCACGCAGGCGATCGACCTCCTGGTGCAGCACAAGGGAGAAGGGATGGCAGGGCTCCTTCAGGAGGCTCTGTACAGGGATAACAACGAGTACGTGCGCCTGCGGTGTCAGAAGGCGCTGCGTGAGATGAACGCGTCCGTAGGAACGTTCTGATGCGAGTCCACTGGCTGATTCCGGTTGTTGCCGCCGCCGCCTTCGGCCAGACACCCAGTCCAATCGCCCAGGAGGACGCTTACTGGGTTCAGATTTGCGAAGGCACGGTCGAATCGTCGCCAGGGGGCCAGTTGCGCGTCCGCGCGGACGGTCCGCTCATCATGCGCGGCGCCGGCCAGGAGACCATCAACTACCGGTTGAAGAAACGCGTTCGGGTGAGGGATGCGGCGCAAGCCGCGGCGCTGCTCAAGCAGATCTCTTTCAACGTCCGCCGCGAAGGCGATTTGGCCCGCCTTGTCGTAGCATACCCGGTCGATTTGTCTGCCTCATCGGAGCTCGAGCTCCGGGTGCCACGGAGCCTCGCACGTTGTGTGCTCGAGACGCGCCTGGGTTCCATCGAGGCGACAGGCCTGGATGGCGCGGTCGATGTGCGCGCCGCCGGAGGACGGATCCGAATGGACGACATCGGGGGAAGCGCCACCGTGCGTACGGGAGGTGGTGAAATCCGTCTTGGCCGGGTCGGTGGATTTCTGCGCTGCTTCTCCGGCGGAGGGACGATCCACGCGGAGCGCATCGGCGGCGAGGCGTTTTTCGAAACTGCCGGCGGGGAGATTTACATCGGCGAGGCTCGCGGCCCGGTGCACGCATCGACTGCGGGAGGAAATATCAGGGTGCGGCGCGCGGCGGCATCGGTCACGGCGCACACGTCCGGCGGGATGATCGACGTAATCGAGGCAGACGGACCGGTAATAGCGGAAAGCGCTTCCGGTTGCATCCGGGTCGCATCCGCGAAGGGTGTGCGACTAGGATCGGCGGGTGGCACGATTCAACTGCGGGGCGTTTCGGGCGCTCTGCTCGCCGCCACGGCGTCCGGTAACATTCTCGCCGAGATTCCATCGAACGCCCGCCTCGAGGATTCGAATTTGACCACCGGCCGCGGTGACGTTACGGTATTCATCCCGTCTAATCTGGCGGTGACCGTTCAGGCTCATAACGAAGGTAAAGGGATGTTGGGCAGGATCGTATCCGACTTCCCGGAAATCCAGGTGAGACTCGGACGGTTTCGTGAGGCCAGACCTGCGATTGCGGAGGGCGCCCTAAACGGCGGCGGACCGCAGTTGTGGATCTCGGCCACGGGCGGCACAATCTACCTGCGCCGTCAGGACTGAACAGCGTCCGCGGCTGCGTGTGGCCGTAGGGCGTGAGGGTGAGGTATTTATGAAAGTCTTCTTAGTCTGTGTGGTTTTCGCGACGCTCCTAATGGGCGGCAATCTGGCTGCTGACTACCAGCCTGAACCACCGGATCCTCCTGCGCCTCCTGAGGAGGTTCAGGGTGACTTCTTCCCGGGCCTGCATCCCGCGAGCCGGAGTTTCCTGGGCATCGGCGTTACCGAGATCGACTCCGACCGGGCAAAGTCTCTAAAACTGGACGAGGAGCGCGGCGTCGAAGTGACCAAGGTGGTTGCCGACAGCCCGGCCGCCAAGGCCGGTGTGAAGACCGGGGACATTGTGCTCGAGTACGACGGCCAGAAGGTCGTGGGAACCGAGCAGTTCGTGCGATTGGTCCGGGAAACGCCCATCGGCCGGAGCGTGAGGCTGTTGCTCAGCCGGGACGGCAAGACCCAGACGCTCACGACGACGATCGCGAGCCGCAAACAGCAGGCGCGGGTGTTCGCGATGCCTCCCAGCAAGGACTGGGGGCATCTCGGCGAAAAGTTGGAGTCGCTGAACGAGTTGGAGTTCCGCATGCCGGACATCCCGAAGGCGTACATGTCATGGCGCACGAGTGTGCTAGGCGTGGAGGCGGAATCCCTCGAGGCGCAGTTGGCAGACTACTTCGGCGTCAAGGAAGGCGTGCTGGTCAGGTCGGTTCTCAAGGATTCGCCGGCGGAAAAGGCCGGCTTGAAAGCCGGAGACATTATTGTCAGGGTCGGCGAGACGAAAGTAACGACTCCACGGGACGTCTCGAGTGCCATCCGCACCGCTCGTTCCCAGAAGACCTTTCCGATCACCGTGGTGAGGAACCGTAAGGAGATGACGTTGACGGTCACCCTTGAAAACAGCCGCTCCGGACAGGATTACCACCGCGAATTCCGCGTAATTCGAAATACGGAACTGAACGAATCACGGCTTTAGAAGTTTGTTGAAAAAACTGGGGCGGCAGGTTCGGAGACCTACCCCACGTCAACGCTCGCGGCCGGGACCTCCGATCCCCCCCTAATCCTGGCCGCATCTTTTCCCACCTTTTTTTCCGCCGGCGGCATCACAAGGCAAACAGGAAGACTGGCTCCGAAATCGTTGCTATTCTGAATGCTTAGAACATTCACAGGAAGGAATACTGCAATCATGCCCGAAGAACTGTCCCGGAGAGGTTTCATAAAGCGGTCGGCGGGGGCGGCGCTGGCCGCGGGTCCCGTTGTGCTCCCCGCGCTAGGTGCGAACAACACGCTGAACGTCGGGTGGGTAGGCACCGGCAGCCGCGGCAACTACGTGATGAACATGATGTACGAGTCCGTGCCGCAGTTGGTGCATGTCACGGCGGTATGCGACACGTACCAGGGTCACATGAACAGGGCCAAGGACCGTGTTCAGACGGTAGAGGGCGCCGCGCCCAAGACGTATGTGGACTACCGGGAGCTGCTCCAGCAGCCGGGAATCGACATCGTCTTCATTACAACCCCGGAGCACCTGCACCATGAGATGGCCCTCGCGGCTCTCAGCGCAGGCAAGCACATCTACCTGGAGAAACCACTCGCCCACACGATCGAAGAGGGCTGGGACATCATGAAAGCGGCCGAGAAGTCCGGCAAGGTCGTACAGGTCGGCACGCAGAACCGAAGCAACTCCCTATACATCATGGCCAAGGAATTGGTGGCCCAGGGGCTCATCGGCGACATTCATTACACCCGCGCCTACTGGTACCGCAACTCGCTGTCAAACGCCCCAGCTTGGCGGTATGCGATTCCGCCGGACGCCAGCGAGCAGAACACCGACTGGAAGCGCTTTCTCGGCCCTGCCGCCAAGCGGCCATTTGATAAGAATCGATACTACCAATGGCGGCTGTATTGGGACTACTCGGGTGGTATCTCAACCGATCTGCTGGTCCACCAAACCGACATCACGAACTTCGTCTGCGGTAAGACGGTGCCGCTTTCCTGCATGGCTTCGGGCGGCGTTTACCGATGGGTCGACGCCAATGACGACCGCGAGGTGCCCGACACACTGAGCGCCCTCTATGAGTACCCGGACAAGTTCCACATCAATTACAGCTGCTACTTCGGCAACGACCATTTCGGGTACGGCGAGGATTTCCTGGGCAACGAAGGTACGATCCAGGTGCTGAATCGCCAGATCCTCCACTTCTATCCGGAATCGTTCCGCGGCAAGCCGCCGGCCAACATCGCCGCCCGCAAGGAGATCCACCTGGAGATCCCGAACAACGACAACACGGCGGTGCAGGCGCACGTAAAGAATTTTGTATTGGCTGTGCTCGGAAAGGCGAAAGCGATCGCGCCCGCCAGCGTCGGCCAGGAGGCTGCCATCGGCGGCCATCTCGCCACGCTCTCCTACCGCAACAACAAGAAGGTCTTCTGGGAAGAGAAGACGAAGAACTACCGGACGTCGTAACTGCGCACCGGCCGTCGGACGCAGGTTGAGCGCGGAAAGCGTGTGATAATAGCGTTGGCCGCAGTTTGGAGCGGTTGCTCCGGCCTGCGGCCTCTTTTTTGGAGGACGCGGATGGCAACTGTGAAGACGAGCCGGCTCATTCTAGCGGCGATTCTGGCGATTCTGGTCTACGGCATGATCGCCGCGATGCTCGGGACGCTTCTGCCGAACCTTTCGACGAAGTTCGGCCTCACTCCGGAGCAGAGCGGCGACATTGCGTTCACTCAGGCCGTCGGGCTGATCGTCGCGTCTGTGTTCTCGGGACCGCTCATCGACAACAGAGGCAAGAAGACCGGGCTCGTTGCGTCCCTGATCTTGATCGCCGGCGCGCTCTTCGCGTTGCCGAACTCCGGCAGCCCGCTCCAGGTGATGATCTGGATGTTCGTGCTCGGACTCGGCGGGGCCACGCTTGTCACGGCCGGCAGCGCGCTGGCGAGCGACATCAACCCGGAGCGGCGGGCAACCACGCTGAACCTCCTGAACCTGTTCTTCGGCCTGGGCGGACTGGCGACACCCCTGATCGCCGCAAACTTCCTTGCCGGTAACGCGATTGCGCTGTGCTACCTGGTGGCGGCGCTTACGGTGGCGACACTTCTGTTCAACAGCGTGACAGTAATGCCGCCTCCGAGCGGCGAGCGCGGCTTCAAATTCTCGGAGATCGGAACGGTGCTCGGCCAGCCCGCTCTGTACCTGCTTTCGTTCTTCATGTTCTTGTACGTAGCCTGTGAGGTCGGCGTCTGGAACTGGCTTCCGAAACACCTGATCGCGCAGGGAGTCCCTGAAGGCCAGGCGTTGCGAATCCTCTCTCTGGGCTTCGCGCTCGGGCTGTTGATTGGCCGGCTGGTCGTGTCACGGATCCTTGTGAACGTCGCGGCGGCCACCGTCACGCTGGCTTCCTCGGCTCTGATGGCGGTCACCACCTACCTGGCGCTCCAGACGGGCGATCCGACGGTGGCGTGGCTAGCGGTCTTCTGCGCCGGCCTCGCGATGGCGCCGGTGTTCCCGACCACGGTCGCGATGGCGGGCGACGCGTTCCCGAAAGCGACCGCCACGGCGATGGGCATCGTGCTGACCTGCGGATGGGTGGGCCTGGCGGTGAGCTCCAAGATCATCGGCGGCATTGCGGGCGGTGACGATCAGAAACTGAAGGCGGCGCTGCTCGTCGTGCCCGTGGCATCGGTGATCATGGTCGTGGTGAACCTGCTTCTGCGTCCGGTGATGGCCAGGAAGAAAGCGTCGGCGGGCTGAGAGGACTGCTTCGGGCGGGGGCGGAGAAGAAGAGGGGCGGGCGGGAACCCGCCCCTCGGGCAGGATTCTAGTTCCCGACAGTCTTCATCGTGTAAGAGCTAAGTACCTTCATGTAGTTGGCGCGGCTGAACGCTGAGGGGTCGGCCACCGCACGGCGGCTCATACTGCCCTGCATCTGGCGCACCGACTCGTACTCATGCTCCTCCATCCAGGCCTTCATGTCCGCGAGAACGGTCTCGAGGTGATTGATGCCGTTTCGGAGGAGCGCCGATGTCATCATCGCCACCCTGGCTCCGGCCATCATCGTTTTCAATACATCCTGAGCGGAATGCACGCCGCCCGTGAGCGCCATGTCCGCCTTGATCTGTCCGTAGAGTGTTGCGATCCAATGCAGCCGGAGCAGCAACTCGTGAGACGTGCTCAGGTGCAAGTTCGGGACAACCTCAAGCTCTTCGAGGTCGAAGTCCGGCTGGTAGAAGCGGTTGAACAGCACCAGCGCATCCGCACCGGCTTGGTCGAGCCGCTTGCCCATGTTGGCCATCGCACTGAAATAGGGCCCCAGCTTGACCGCGACCGGGATCCGCACGCTCGCCTTGACATGGGAGACAAGGCCGACATACATCTCTTCGACCTGCTCGCTCGTGAGGGTCGGATCGTTTGCCAGATAGAAGATGTTGAGTTCCAGCGCGTCGGCACCGGCCTGTTCCATCTCCTGGGCGTACTTGATCCATCCGCCTGTCGACACCCCGTTCAGGCTGGCGATGATAGGGATGTCCACCGCCTGCTTCGCCTTGCGGATGTGCTCCAGGTAGCCGTCGGGGCCGAGGTTGTACCGCGTCATGTCCGGGAAGTAGGACAGCGACTCGGCGAAACTCTCGGTGCCGGCCGAGAGAGCCTCGTTCAGTTCCTCGCTCTCCAGCGTGATCTGCTCCTCGAACAGCGAGTGCAGTACGACCGCCGAAGCGCCCGCGTCCTCCATCCTCAGGATGTTTCCAATATGCTCACACAGGGGTGAGGGGGACACCACCAGCGGGTTCTTGAGGGCGAGCCCCATGTAGTTGGTAGTCAGATCAAGCATTTTTCGACTCCTCGACCGGCGTCTGTTTCACGGCTTCCTTGATTGCTTCCTGCATCTGGCCGTCGCCGGGCATGCTCGCCCAGTGCTCGTACAGCTTCCAACGGCTCTGGACAGCTTCCTGGGCCATCTTCAGCAACTCGCTCGCCGCCTCCGGTTTGCTGTGGACCAGCATCGTGTAGCGGGTCTCGTTGTAGATGTACTTGTCGAGCGGGAGCGTCGGCGCTTTCGAATCCAGTTGAAGAGGATTCTTGCCTTGGCCCGCCAGGTTCGGATTGTAGCGGAACAGCGGCCAGTGACCGGACTGGACGGCGGCTTTTTGCTGCTCCAGCCCGTTGACCAAGTCGTAGCCGTGGGCGATGCAGTGGCTGTAAGCGATGATCAGCGACGGCCCATCATAGGCCTCGGCCTCGAGGAACGCCTTCACCGTCTGCATGTCGCTCGAACCGAAGGCCACCCGGGCGACATAGACGTTTCCGTAGGTCATCGCCATCATGCCAAGGTCCTTCTTCGGTTTCGGCTTACCGCCAAAGGCAAACTTCGCGACTGCACCGAGCGGCGTGGCCTTGGACATCTGCCCGCCCGTGTTCGAGTAGACCTCAGTGTCCAGTACCAGCAGGTTTACGTTGGCGCCGGAGGCCAGCACATGGTCCAGCCCGCCGTAGCCGATGTCGTATGCCCAGCCGTCACCGCCTAGAATCCACACGCTCTTCTTGACAAGCGTGTCGGCGACAGCGGCGAGGTCCCGCGCTTCGGTGGTCTTGAAGCCGCTCAGTTTCTCCTTGAGCAGCTTCACCCGCTCCCGCTGCGCGAGGATAGCGGCTTCGCTCGACTGATCCGCGCCAAGCAGCGCCTGCGCGAGGTCGTCTCCGATCACCGAGGCCAACCGGCTCACGAGCTGCTTGGCGTAGCCGGTCTGATTATCGATGGCGAGCCGGATGCCCATGCCGAACTCGGCGTTGTCTTCAAACAAGGAGTTGGACCAGGCCGGACCGCGTCCCTCCGCATTGGCGCAGTAAGGGGTGGTGGGCAGGTTGCCGCCGTAAATCGACGAGCAACCGGTCGCGTTCGTAACGACAGCCCGGTCTCCGAACAGTCGCGTCATCAGTCCGATGTACGGAGTCTCGCCGCAGCCCGCGCAGGCGCCTGAGAACTCGAACAGCGGCCTAAGCAACTGGTTGTCCTTGACCTGGGCCAGACTGAGCACGCGCCGGTCAGTCTCGGGGAGGTTCAGGAAATACTCCCAGTTGGCCCGCTCCGTCTCGCGGATCGGCGGCTGCGGCGCCATGTTGATGGCCTTGTGCTTCACCTCCGTCTTGCTCTTGGCCGGGCAGACCGCGACGCAGATGCCGCAGCCGGTGCAGTCTTCCGGAGCTACCTGCAAGGTGTATTTCTGATCTTTGAAATCCTTCCAACGTGCGGGTACGGCCTTGAATGTCTCCGGAGTGCCGTTCAACGCGCCGCCGTCGTAAACCTTGGCACGGATCACGGCGTGCGGGCAGACCAGCACGCACTTGCCGCACTGGATGCAAAGAGCCTCGTCCCAGACTGGGATTTCAAGCGCGATATTGCGCTTCTCCCACTGCGCCGTGGACGTCGGGAATGTGCCGTCCACCGGGAACGCGCTCACGGGCAGCGAGTCGCCTTCGCCGGCGATGATACCGGCCAGCGTCTTCTGGACGAACTCGGGGGCCTGCGGGGGCACGGCCGGGCGCATGTCGAAGGCGCTGGTGACCGCACCGGGAACCTTGACTTCGTGCAGATGATCGAGCGCCGCATCGACCGCGGCGAAATTCTTCTGCACCACGGCCTCGCCACGTTTGCCGTACGTCTTCTCGATCGCCTTCTTGATTGCGGCGATGGCATCCTCACGAGGCAGCACGCCGCTGATGGCGAAGAAGCAAGTCTGCATGATCGTGTTGATGCGGACGCCCATGCCGGTCTTCTTGGCCACTTCGTAGGCGTCAATCACGTAGAACTTCAGCTTCTTGTCGATAATCTGCCGCTGCACTTTCTTCGGCAGGTGGTCCCACACGTCATCGGGACCATACAGGCTGTTCAGCAGGAAGACGGCGCCGGGCTGAGCTGATTTCAGCATGTCGAACCGCTCGAGGAAGGAGAACTGGTGGCAGGCGACGAAACTTGCCTTGCTGATCAGGTAGCTCGAACGAATCGGCTTGGGGCCAAA
>JAEHDI010000061.1 GCA_016880505.1 Bryobacterales bacterium
GAGGCGAGCTTCGACAGCCGGATCAGCGTCTTCTTCACTTGAATATATGGCTCGTGGTTGACGTCGAAGTTGTCGCTGGCAACCCATGGGTCTTTCGGATCGACTTTACGAAACGATTCGAGCGCGCGTTTCGTCACGATGCGCTTGGCGGCGTCTCCGTCCACCATCACCGTCGCGGCTCGGCCGACTTCGTCCAACTTCCGCGCGATCTCGGAGGGCGTCTCTGCCGGCAGGCACGCGGCAAACAGTAGGAATATTACGAAGGCTCTCATCATCACTTTCCCTCCACGGCGAGTTGCAGAATCCACGCCCGTAACTTCTCCCAGGACTGTGCATCGACGCGTGCGGCCAGGTCCTTTACCGGCTTGGTGTTCTCGTCGATCGTGGCATTCGTCATCTCGTAGGACGGCAGATCGGCGGCGGCGGGCCGCGGCGGCCACCAGTCCTCGTAGCGTGAGCCGTTGTACCGGTTCGCAGCTCCGGTGCGCAGTTCCTCGACCGGTTTCCTGGTCTTAAGGCTGTCGAGCAGCGTCAGGTCCTGTACGCAGTTCCGCTGCAGCTTCAGGCGAATGCTGGGAATCGGTCCGTCGATTCCGAAGCGGTCGCCCGAATACGCCAACACCGTGTCTCCGCCTCCGAAGCGGAACCACGGGTCGCCGCCGGGCGAAACCGTAAGCCACCGGACGAAACCCTCCGCGCCCCAGATCCACGTCTGGAATGGCGCGAAGGTGATAGCCCCGGAACTTCCGGTCACCTCCGGCGTCCCGCCGTACATCCAGACGATGTCGCCGCGCGCCCTCAGCATTGCAGGGACCTCTTTGTACCAGCTCACCTCCGACCCTCCGAGGACCCAGAAGTCGATCACGCCCGCCAGGTCTTTGAACTGCTGTCCCATCATCCAGCTCGAATCGGAGCGGAAGCGGAACTGTACGGGCGAGCCGGGCGGCACGGCCTTCTTCAGCAGACGGGCATACTCGGCAAAGTAGCGGTTGTCGGCGGGAAACCGTGTCTCGTCGCCGTCCCACGGGAATGCCTTGTAGCGCTTCTTGTGATTGAAAAACATCTCGAAGACGGTCTTCGTCCAGCCCTTTTCGCGGAAATGCTGCTCCATCTCGCGGGTGACGTTCACGAATTCCGTCTCGTAGCCGGGCTCGCCCCACCACAGAAACGACGCCGGCCACTCGGGATTGATCGGAAGGTAGACGAACGGAATCGGTTGAGCGCCTCGCTTCGTGCCCGCGAATGCGGAGCCGTCAAGCAGCGGACCGTAGTGCCGGTCGTACAGGCTCCAGCCCTTGATTCGCTTTGTTCGCCCCGAGCCTTCGAGCTCCGGCGCGAACTCCGGACCGACCTTCCCGCCGTGCCCATAGCCCAACTGGTGGAAGACGCCGAGGTGCTCATAGAAGATCCGGTGGTAGGAGTGAATCAGCCCGAAGAACTCGTCGCTTGCGAAGAACTTCTCGCCCAGCCGCTGCCGGAGCTTCGGATACTGGCTGGCGAGCCACTCGCTGCCGTACGAGTTATGGTCGATCGCCACGATTTCCTTCTCGGGAATCGAGGCAGGCAGCACCTGAAGCTCGATGCGGCGTGAGACCGTCTTCCCGTCGCCCTCGATTCTCGCTTCACCCCGATAGACGCCGGGGGCGGTGTCCCGCGGAATCCAGATATCCACCCAGAACGTCTGGACGGTCTGTTTCTCGATCTTGTTGTCCGGCTCCGGTAGCTGCGACCGGTACGGCAGTTTCACCGGCGCGAGCGCGTCGGGATAGTACGAATTCTTCGGTTCCGTGTAGTGAAACCACTCGCGGAAGGCCTCGACCGTCAGATTCGTCGTCGGCGCATTCCACGCAAATGTCACCGAATACGGCCCCGGCTTCGCAAGCCTTGCGGCGAGACGGAACGACACGTAACCGCCGCGGGCGCCCCGCAGCGCGACCACTCCTTTCGGACCCGAGAGCGGCTGGCCGGCAGGCCCGTCCGCTTCGATGACCACGCCAAAAGGATCGAGCCTCGCGAATTCGGAATACGCCTCCAGGTCTGCTGCCCGGAGGCCGAAGGCAAATATGCAGGAGAGAAAGATCAGTGCACGCACAGGATTATCGTAGCAGGGCTATAATTCGACTCGATGCGAGTGCACGAAACGAGCCTCCGCGTCCGCTACGCGGAAACGGACCAGATGGGAGTGGCCTACTACTCAAACTATTTCGTTTGGATGGAGGTCGGGCGGGTTGAATACTGCAAGGCCACCGGCTTCCGCTACCGTGACATGGAGGAACAGGACGGCGTACTCCTGGCGGTTGTCGGCGCCGAATGCCGCTACCTCTCACCAGCGCGGTATGACGACGAAGTGATTGTGAAAACCTGGGTCGAGCAAGCCAATCCCAGGATGATTCGCTTCGGCTACGAGATGCGCGAAGCGTCGTCGGGCCGCACGCTTGCCACGGGCCAGACAAAGCATCTCTTCTGCGGCCGCGACCTGAAGCCAGTCAAATTGCCTGAGAAATACTGGGCTCTCATAGGAATCCGCTCCTAGAGATGTCCCATCCTGAGTCACCCGTCTCCATCGACGTTGCCCCCGCGATAAACGGCGCAGGCATCCGCATTGCGCGGAGAAGGGCGACGCAATTCTGACTCTGTCGACGGCTGCCTACGACTGGCTTTGGTCCGAGTGCGGCTGAAGTAGACGTTCTCCTGGCTGCGAATCACCGGCTGACGCGGCAGCGTGTGGGTATGAATTGGAGCCGGATTTCCACATCTCGATGCCCAGGCCAGCGAACGCAACGCCGAAGATCACGCCAGACCAGACGAAGAGAGCATTCGCGCCCCGAACGTAACTCCCGATGAGGCCGACGAGCGTCGAGAGCAGGAATGCCACGGGAACCCAGCCACGAATCCGGCGTGCGATCCACGCCTTGGCGCTGAGAAGGATCACGCCGCACGCAGTCGCCAACGCTCCCGCTGGGTATAGATCGACGGTCGAAATCGCCCGATTCGCTCTCACGGTCGCGAGGCCAACAAGCGCGAGAGCGAGGCCAGCCGCGACTGGCCATCCGATGCTCTTAGAGTGCCGCGCACTAAAACCCACGAGCCCTATAGTCAGACACACGTCAACCACGATGTAGAGCGACTCACGCTCGATATCAGAATCGATGACCACCGGTGCAAACGAGGCAGCCGCTCGTAGCGCTCCGCCCGCGATCGCTGCCAGCCCTCCTGCACGAACGAGAGTCAACCTTGCCATACACCAGACCTCCTGACCAAATGTATCGTAGTGGCCGCGTCTGCCTCGGTGGCTTTCATGGAGTTACCGGCTGCGCTGCTCATGGATTTCAGGCATCAAGCTTCACGGCGCCGTCCGCGTGCCCCACGCACGTCAGCACAAAGCCTTGCGCTCTCGAATCGGGATCGAGTCCCTCTTGCGTGTCCATTCGCACATTTCCTGCCAGCAGCTTCGTTTTACAGGTCCCACACTGTCCCTGACGGCAGGATGAAGAAATGCCAACGCCATGCTCCTCGGCCGCCTCCAATAAGGTCTGGCCGCTGCGGATGGCGTACGCTTTGCCTGACCGAGCGAACTCGACCACCACGTCCGTCTCGGCCGCCGCCGAAACCGGTTGAGCACTCTTTGGAGCGGAGCTGCCGAAACTCTCCTGTCTGATACGTTCCGGCTTCACTCCCAGGCCAATGAGGAGCACGCGGCTGGCTTCCATGAACGGAGGTGGGCCACAAAGAAAGAAGTCCTGTAATGCAATTTCTTTGAGGGTATTTTCCATGAATTCACGGCTGACATGCCCGCGTGGACCAGGCCACTCCGCGTGAGGTTGCGAAAGCAGAAGGTGATACTGAAAGTTCTTCAGGCGTGCCCGTAACTCTTCCAACTCACCGTGGAAGATGATGTCGTTACTAGTGCGGACGCAATACAGCAAAGTCACAGTTGTTTCGAGACAGAGGTCATCCATATAGCGGAGCATCGCCATCATGGGGGTAATCCCGCTTCCAGCCGCAAGCAGAACGACGTTCTGGTGTTTGCTCTCGTCGAAACAGAAGTGCCCGAAGGGGCCATTCGCTTCGACCGTCATTCCAACGGTAGCCCGCTCGTTCAAGAACACCGACACGCAGCCCTGACTTACTCGCTTTGGCGTGATCTCGACGTAACCTGACCGTGCGGGAGAGGAACAGATCGAGTACGACCTGGCGACTTTTTTGCCATCAAAGAGGAAAGAGAACGTAAGAAACTGGCCGGGACGTGCGTTGAGCTTCCGGCCATCGGGAACAATGAAGCGCAGAGTTTTCGCGTCAGGGGTCTGCCGTGTGATGCTCGCCAGCCGCAGGATGAGCGGGCCCCCTGGGGGCGGGTTAGTGGTGCGGATGGCTCCCACCGGATCTTGTACTGCTGGTATGTCCGATTTCGCGCTGGCGAGAGGGGCTCTTGCAGGCCGCCGGATGATAAGAGTCAGCATGCCTAAACACACGAACGAGATGAAGGCGATGACCTTGATGTCATCCTGACTGCGGGGTGCGGGTTGATCTGGAGCAGAAAAGGCTTGTCGCGTCACCATGCTCCGGCCGGCGGATGAAGCGGCCGCCACCTGAGCCTTCCGCTGATTGACGGCATCAGGCGTTTGAGTAGCCGACAGGTAAGCGATGATCTGTCGATCTTCGCCTGGTTGGAATGCTCCCGAACTGCCCGCAGCATAGCTGACCATGCGAGTGACCGTGGCCCTCCACTCCTCTGGCGTTTCGGCGGTCTTATAGACGCGATCCAGGCTATGGCAACGCCCGCAACGCTGGTCCACGAGTGCTCTTGCAACTTCCAGGCTCGCTGCAGCCACTGACCCTTTCGGAGCCATCTGAGATGCCAGGTATGAAACAATGATCCGGGAATCTTCTTCCGAAATCCCTGAATCAGGCAGGGCTCTCATACGGTTCACGGTTGCTAGCCAACCCCGGGCATCTTTACGAGCTCCCGCGATCCGATCCAGATTGTGACACTTGGAGCAACGCCTCTCCATCGTAGTGGCCGCCATATTGATATCGAGAGCGGCGGGCGGTAGATCAATGGCCTCAAGCGAGACTGTTTGCATCCTGACGTGACGAGCAAGAAATGGACCCGCGGTAATACCGATAAGAACGAACGACAGAACGAATATCACCAGTCCGATCGGCATCAAGAAAGAATAGTAAGTCTTGTAATAACGAGCGACCAGAACCTTCACGAAGAGAAGAGGACTTAGGACCATCGCCAAGGTCAGGTGGATCATGGTGCTGGGCGGAGCGCCTCCGGCGACATCGCCCAACCGTGCAACCATGAAGTATCCCATCACGCAAAACAGCGCGATGAAGAGATAGCCGCCAATCCGATGGGCAGCAATTAATCGCGTGCTGGCCTTTGCGTCTCTCACCCGGGCGGACGCCTGTAGAATGAGCCACACATTGATCGCGCCGATCACAACGAACGTAACGCCTAGCCAGAGGCTTGCCGAGCTGTTGAGCATGTTTAACCTGTGTGGATGCGATTTCTGAATTGAGCGTCAGAATGCCGCGGTGTTCTCTGATCGTTCATGAGGGCTGCCTCTGATTCTCCGAATGGCGGTTCTGGCAGGCGCGCTGGAACAAGGCCAGCGTCGGCCCATCTATCTGGGCCCTCGGGAACAGGGGCTTGCCATGAGCCGGCGGCGGCTCGGGATGAAGCGCCAGCCCCGTCAGGGTCACGGCCAACAGCGCAACCGCAAGGAGTGAAGCAGCAATGAAGATCCTCGGCATCTATTTGCGTGTCTCTTTCAGAAAGGCGATAATGGCCGCCCGTTCGACGGGGTTATCTAGACGGAATGCCATGTCCGTGTCGGGAATCACTGTTTCGGGATCCGTCAGCCATTTTTCGAGGACCGTTTCGTCCCAGACCACAGCGGATTTCTTGACGGCCTCGGAATAGGGGAAACCGGAGACCGTTCCGGCTTTGCGTCCGAC
>JAEHDI010000528.1 GCA_016880505.1 Bryobacterales bacterium
CACGGTGTACCGGTACGAACGCTCCGGCGTCATGCACGGGCTGTTGCGTGTCCGCGGCTTCACGCAGGATGACGCCCACATCTTCTGCGCGCCCGAGCAGATCGAAGACGAGATTGTGAACTGCCTTCAGTTCGCGGTGGATGTGCTGAGCACCTTCGGTTTCGACTCGTACGAAGCGGAGTTGTCAACCTGGGACGGCGGCAAGAGCGGGAAGTACGACGGCTCGCCGGATCAGTGGCAGCTCGCAGAGAACGCACTCCACAAGGCGACGGACCGCCTGAGCATGAAGGTGAAAGTGATACCCGACGAGGCGGCCTTCTACGGCCCGAAGATCGACGTCAAGCTTGTTGACGCCATCGGCCGGCTGTGGCAGCTTTCCACGGTACAGTTCGACTTCACGCTGCCGAGACGCTTCGGCCTCGAGTACATCGCCGAGGACGGCAAGGCGCACCAGCCGCTGATGGTGCACCGCGCCCTGTACGGCTCGGTGGAGCGGTTCTTCGGGATTCTACTCGAACACTATGCCGGTGCCTTCCCGGTGTGGTTGGCGCCGGTGCAGGCGGCGGTGTTGCCGATCACCGACCGGCATGTCGACTACGCCAAGCAGGTCGCCGAACGTCTCAAGGCCGCAGGTGTCCGCGCGCACCTCGACGACCGTAACGAAAAGGTCAACCTCAAAATCCGTGAGGCGCAATTGCAGAAGGTGCCTTACATGCTGGTGGTGGGCGACCGCGAAGCGCAGAATGAAACGGTCTCGGTGCGGAACCGGAAGCACGGTGATCAGGGAGCCAAGCCCGTCGAGGAGTTTCTCACGGCGATCAGCTCGCTGATCGAGACCAAGTCCGTTTCCGAGTAACGGTCTCGAGCGGGCTGCCAGTCGACAGGTACTCCTCGACCTTCGCCAGCGCGGTGTCAATGGGAAGCGTGCTATCCACCGTCACACCCTCACCGGAAAACGGGTAACCGGACACAAGTTCGATCACGCGTTCGGGCGTCAGATCAACGCCCGGATGGTTCCCCCAGCGCTGCCGCGCTCGCTCGACTGCGATCTCCGGAGGAACCGTGCATTCAATCAGGTAGAGCGCCGCCCCGGCCCGCCCGGCGGCCTCCTCGAGATCGGATCGGTCCTCCGCTCGGCCATAACACGCGTTCACTATGACAGTCGCGCAGGATGCTGCCAGCAACTCCGCTCCAAGGTGCATCGCTCGGTATGCGACAGCCCGGTCCTGGCGCGTATGCGCCGAGTCCGGCAGCAGGCGGACACGGACCGCATCCATTTCGAGGTGCACAATCCCCCGCCGCGAGGCCAGCAGATCGCCGAAAGTCGACTTGCCGGAACACGGCGGTCCGGAAACGACGATGATCATTCCTCGGTCGGAGTGAATCGCAGTATCTCCTTTGCCTCAACATTTCGGAATTGCATACGGAAACTCCGGCCCTCGAGGTACGACTTCCATTGGTCGCGGTAATGCCGCGAGAGCACTTGTTCGGACTGGCCGAAAGGAATGTTCAGGACGGAGCGGTCGAGATTCGAGAAGTCTACAACCATCCTCATCGACGGGCCGACCCGCGGCACGAAGCGGACCTGCTTCACCGTCGTCGGTGCGCCTCCGAACGGAACCGGTCCGAAGTTGAAGTACTTCCCGACAAGCGGAAGTTGCCCGGCGATGGGATGGTTGATACCCAACTGGTTGTAAAGTCCGTAGTTCCACTTCGTCACATCGCGGCCTTGTATACGCTGCCCTTCCTCGATCGCGTTTGCCAGGTTGCTGACAAGAAGCTTGTCCCAATCGCCGGCCCATTCCGGGGGGCGTGTGCGAAGCAGCCGTTCGACGACGGCCCGCGACATCTCGTAAGAATAGACGACCCCTTTGCCCGGAGAAGCGCGCTCGGCGAGGGCCCTGCACACATGCTGGCTCGCGAGCTCGGCGATCAACGCCGCCGCCGAACCGTTCCGCATCTGGCCGTCGAAATCTCGAAGGAGCTTCGCCGCCTCATCGAGC
>JAEHDI010000529.1 GCA_016880505.1 Bryobacterales bacterium
ATGCGGGCGCCGGGGTTGACGTGGTTCCGGCTGCCTCTATTCGTGTGGGCGCATTATGCGACGAGCCTGATTCAGATTCTGGGAACGCCGGTGGTGGCGATCGCGATCGTGCTGGTGGCGCTTGAGCGACTGTTCCGCATCGGCATCTTCGATCCCAAACTCGGGGGAGACCCAATCCTGTTCCAGCACCTGTTCTGGTTCTACTCGCACCCGGCGGTGTACATCATGATCCTTCCCGGCATGGGCGTGATCAGCGAACTGATTACGTGCTTCTCGCGGAAGAAGATCTTTGGGTATAGCTTCATCGCGATGTCCAGCGTGGCGATCGCTGTGCTGGGCTTTCTGGTCTGGGGCCACCACATGTTCGTGAGCGGGCAGTCCATGTACGCGGGCATGGTGTTCTCGGTCCTGAGCTTCCTGGTGGCAATCCCGTCGGCGATCAAGGTTTTCAACTGGACGGCGACGCTCTACAAGGGGTCGATCTCCTATCACACACCGCTGCTGTATGCGTTGGGATTCATCGGGTTGTTTACGATCGGCGGACTGACGGGGCTCTTCCTCGCGACCCTCGCGGTGGACGTACACGTCCACGACACGTATTTCGTGGTGGCGCACTTCCACTACATCATGGTCGGCGGAGCGGTTATGGCGTACCTGGGCGGTATCCATTTTTGGTGGCCGAAGATGACCGGGCGGCTGTATCCGGAGGGCTGGGCGCGCTTCTCGGCGCTGGTGTTGTTCCTTGGTTTCAACCTGACGTTCTTCCCACAGTTTCTGCTGGGATATCTGGGAATGCCGAGGCGGTATCACGCCTACCCGGAGGAGTTCCAGGTGCTGAACGTCATGTCGTCGGCGGGTGCGTCGATTCTTGGTGTCGGCTACCTGATTCCGATGATCTACCTGGTGTGGTCAATGCGTTACGGCAAGCCGGCGCCTCCGAATCCGTGGGGCGCGAAGGGCCTGGAGTGGACGATTGCATCGCCGCCCGTGACGGAGAACTTTCCGGCCACGCCGGTCGTGACCGAAGAACCGTACGTGTATTCCCACGACGAGGAGGCGCAAGTTGTCTGATCAGGCGGCAGCAGTGGCTCACGAGCACCCCGCGGGCCTCGCCCATCAGTTCGAGGATCTCGAACAGCAGACCGACGCTTCGACGTTTGGGATGTGGGTCTTTCTGCTAACGGAGATCATGTTCTTTGGCGGCCTCTTCGCCGGCTATGCGGTGTATCGTTCCGCATACCCGGACGCCTTCTCCGAGGGGAGCCGCCACCTGCACGTGCTTCTCGGCGGAGTGAACACGGCGGTTCTGATTTTCAGCAGCCTTACGATGGCGCTGGCTGTGCGCGCCGCACAACTTGGCAAGAATAAGGCGGCTGCGAACTACATGATCGCGACGCTGGCTCTGGGCACGGTGTTTCTGGTGATCAAGGGATTCGAGTATCACCACAAGTACATCGAGGGGCACATTCCCGGGCCGGGTTTCGTGTTCGACGGACCGAACTCCGGTCCGGTGCAGATGTTCTTCTGCTTCTACTTCGTTATGACGGGGATGCACGCGCTGCACATGGTGATCGGAGCGGGCCTGTTGATCTACTTTATCGTTCAGGCTCGTCAGGGACGGTACACACCAACGTATTACGGGCCGGTCGAGGTGATGGGGCTCTACTGGCACTTCGTGGATATCGTCTGGATCTTTCTCTTCCCCCTGCTCTACTTGATCGGGTACCACCATGGCCTCACACGCTGAGTCAAAGAAAATCTACTTTGCGGTTCTTGCCGCGCTATTGCTGTTGACGCTGACCACCGTGGAGGTCGCCCGCTTCGACCTGGGACACCTAAATGTCGTGGTGGCCCTGACAATAGCCGTCGTGAAAGCGATGCTGGTCGTCCTCTACTTCATGCACGTGCGCCACAGCCCGCCACTCACGAAGGTGACGGTAGCGGCAGGCTTGCTGTGGCTGTTGATTCTTCTCGCGCTGACGTTGAGCGATTACGTCAGCCGGAGCTGGCTGCCGGTGCCGGCGGCCTGGTCGTAAGCGCGCGCCCGCCGGCTTTACTCGAACGAGTAAGTGACGCCGACCATCCCGACAAAGTCGTGCAGCCAATTGCCGATCTTGGCCCCTGCCGCGGGGGCGACGACATCCTTCGGAAACCGGGTAATGTAGTCGTGGAACTCGAACCGTACGTTCCAATGGTCGCTCACGGCGACCTTCACGCCGGCGCCGGCACTGATCAAGCCCTGGATTTCCTGGGTCTTGGTGAGCAGGGCGAAGGCATTAGCCGGCTGAAACGCATGCTCGGTGCCCAAGCCGCGGAACAATTTCATCCCACCTCCACCGGCTACGAAGGGCCGGATGGTCTCGCCGTTGTCGGCAAAGTGGTAGAGGAGGTCATAGTTGATGACATGAGTTTCGCCATCGAACTCGGCCTCCTCCCCGCCACCCGAAACTCTGAGATCGCTGAAACGGTACGTGTAGCGGATCTCGCCGCCGAGGCGGTCGTACATGTTGTGCCCGACAATCGCACCCACGGCAAGGCCGGGCTTGAAGCCGGCTTTGCCGCTTCCGGCAGGGGCCGTAACGGTGGCGTCCCGATGCACACCATAGCCGGCAGCGGCGCCGATCTCCCATTCCTGCGCCAAACAGACGGGTAAGGCAGCGAAAAGCAGGGCGAAAAGTGCTCCGTTGGTCGATCTCATAGTTCTCCTACTTCGTAGTGTGCTCCACTCCCGCGTATTCTACTGGACCACGCGCACGAGGAGGCTTACCTTCTGCGTGCCGACGGAGAGCTCCAGGGGGACCTGCATCCCGCTCTTTACCCAGAACGGGACGAACGCGTTGATCTGGTAGACGCCGACCTGTCCCGGCACCAGACCGGCGTACTGAATGGAGAGCGGTTCTCCGCCGAGAGTGATGTTTGGCTTGGTGAGCACCAGCGCCAGCGGATCGGACGGCGCCGCGGCGCCAGTATCAACTGCGGGGGCCGTATGCCCAAGGCCGGTCAGGTAGATGATGATTATGTCCTCACCGTGGATTGGATTCGACGGAGTGACCAGTTCGTAGTTCTTCGCCCGGAAGATCGTCGGCAGTCCGGTGTCGGGCCCTGCCGTGCCGGAGCGGAAGATCGCCGGGGCTGACTCAAGCACCGGGAATTGAAACACGTTGCTGGTGCCTCCCGGCGTGCGCAAAATCATGTTCGCGCTGCCTCCGACCTCGAACGGCAATTGAGCGTTGACTTTTCCAGGTGAAACGAGGAACAGCGGCGCGAGCACGTCGTTCACCGTCAGGCAGACATCGCCAAGAATCGTCGGGACGGGAATCTGGTTGTTGGCGGCCGTTACCTGGCTTAGGTCGTTGCCGAGAACCGAAATGAGCCCGCCTGGAGCCACCAGTGGCGACCCGTCGGCGCTGTTGACCACGCTCTGGATATCCGGCTTTGCCACCGCTGCGTCGAAGTCCCACGGAAGTACGGTGAGTCCGGATGTCGTCAGGGAGATGATCGCACTCCGGTTCGGCAGCGGCGCCAGCGTCCGCAAGAACGGCAGGATCGTCTGGCCGATCTGCCCGATCGGCAGCGTCTGAATGGCCGCGGAGACGAGCGGCGCTTCCACCATCCTAGTGGGCCGGATGTTTGTTCCTTTGAGAATATCGAACCGCTGGATGGTGCCGGGAGCGAATGGCGAAGTGGCGGTCGTTCGCAGGCCAAGGCCGTCCGCAAATCCAAGGCCGGACGATGCCCCGGTGCTGGTATCGAGGGCGAGCGTCGGCACGAGCGACCAATTCAGCACGTTGTTATCCACCGCGAAAATCTCATCGGTAAGCGTTCCGAGCGCGCCGCCCAGCTCCGTGAAATCCTGCCGGGAAGCCACGAACGTGTCTCCATCGGCTTCATACAGCATTACGGTGCCGTCGGGAGACGCTCCAAGAATTAGGCTGCCGGACGGAGTCGCTGTCAGAACGGTACCGACGTCGATGCTATTGCAGTAAATGCCGAGGCTGGGTAGCGTGGTTGCGGTCCGGCTGTCGAACTGGATCTGATCGATCGCATGCAAACCAGGGCCCGGAGGGCAGCCAGCCGATTCCCCAACTCCGCGGGTAGTCGAGAGAATCGCTTTGCTGGAGGCGGCGATGACTCGCGGATAGTGCCCGAATGGAAAGACAATGAAATTCGACGGCTGGAGCAGATCGAGGTCATACACGTTAGCGATCTGGGAATTGTCGTTGCCGACGATCAGGAACCGGTTGTCGCGCGTCATCGCCATCGACACCGGCGTATTTCCGGTGCGCAGCGTGGCGATCAGGTTGTATCCCGCTCCGTCGAAAACCAATACCTGGTTCTTGTCCTGCCGGATCACATAGAAGCGGTTCCGAACAGGATCCGCCAGGAGATCGACAATCTTGCCTGGCACGTTGACGATGGTTCCGCGCTGCTCCGGCTCCCGCGTGTTGATGAGCACGCGAACCGGCATCGGGATGTTCACAGCCGAGTTGGACTGAAGGTTGAGGGACGCGACGACCGTGCCCTTATTGTTCTGGAACACGATCGGATCCACAGTCACCTTCACCCGGGCTGGAGTCGTGCCCGATGCGGGCGAGATGGTGACTCCCGCGGTGTCAGTTGAGAGGGTGAAATCGGTCGCGCCGCCACCGGGATCGACGATGTCAATCTCCTGTGTCATTAACCGGTTGTCGCAAAAGCCTGCGCGAAACAGCACGTCTTCCTGGAGAGCGGTCACCCGGGGAGACTGGTTGATCAAGCCCACCGGCAGTACCATCAGCCCGCTGTCCGAGACCGAGTACATGTATTGCATGTCGCGGCTGAGAATCGATTTGCCAGCCAGGTTCTCGGGCAGACTGATGCGCTCGCGCACGGTCAGGTTGTCGGAATCGAAGATGTGCAGGACAGGCGGGCCGAGCGGTTGGACAACGGGCTCCTCCGGCGGGGTTTCTCCATCCCCGGGCGTCGGTTCCTCGGTTTCGACCGCCTCTGGGATCTGGCCGTAAATCAGGTTCCTCGACCAGTCGAACGCATGGCTTCCAACCTGGAAGTCTCCCCGAGGGTGCGGGAACTGGGCCATCAGAATGAACTCTTGACTGAACAGGCCCCACCCCAGGAGGCTCATCGAGGCGTCCTGATTGACGCTGACGACGCGCGGGCCGAGCGGGGGCGCGGACGTGATAAAGATCACGTTCAACTGCCTGGTCTGCACGTTGTACCGATAGTGAGCGGTGAGTTCCTGCTGGGCCTGTTGTGCGGAGGCTA
>JAEHDI010000530.1 GCA_016880505.1 Bryobacterales bacterium
CGCCTTGTTCGGCAGAGTAACTGCCGGTCTGCACCTTGAACTCAAGGACGGCGTCTGGTGACAGGCTCAGATTCTGGGCATTGAACGTGGGATCGGTGTTGGTGGCGCCATCCAGCAGAAAGTAGTTTGCATTCGGACGGGTCCCGCCGATACTCAGGGCGGAAGGCTGGCCGGGACGCCAGTAGAGAGGGTTCATGTCGCCGCGCTGCGCCCCGTGGCCGATGTGCGAGCCGGGCACCAACAGAGCGAGATCGAGCAACATGCGGCCATTCAGCGGAAGTTCGCGGATGGATTGCTGCTCGACCACCTCGCCCAGGCTCGCATCGGCTGTCTTGAGAACTTCTGCGAAACCCACTACGTTTACCGACTCCGTGGCTTGGCCCAGCGGGAGGATCAGGTCGAGCCGCATCTGCTGGCCAACTTCCAGGCGCACGCGCCGGCTGACGACGGCAAAACCCGAGGCCTCGACGTTCAACTCGTATTCGCCGGGCGCGAGACTGGCGAAATCATAGAGTCCCTCAGCGCCGGCGACGACATTGCGCACTGCGCCGGTGGTGGTCGACTTCAGTTGCACCCGCGCCTGCTGAACCGGTCGTCTCTGAGGATCTTCGATGGTTCCACTCAGAGTGGCAAAATTGCTTTGAGCCCCCAGCGTTGCAGCAAGAAGACAAACAGACAGCACGCCCCCCAGCACCCTCTTCATACCAAAGAATGGTAGGCGGCGAAGCCGTCAAAGTAAATAGTTGGAAAGCATTAGCGGCTGTAGAGCCATGACCGGTTCGCTGCCGGCGCGTCGATGGCTCCGGTCAGCGGGGAGAATCGAGCTTCTGAACCGCGCTGTTCACCCCGTAAAAGTGCGGTCGAAGAATTCGCGGGTGCGGGATTGGATTTGGGCGAGTTCCATGTCGAGGGGCTGGTCGTGGAGGTGGGCCGGGGTCCAGCGGCAGACGAGCTCGGTGAGGTTGTCGAGCTGGGACTGCGACTTCGGCAGGCTGCCTTCGGCGTGTCCGGACGAAACCCGTAGGCCGTGATCGACGGCACGATAGAACGTGGCCGCGTCACGGAGGAAGTCGGCGTCGGCCCGTTCGAGGTGGCCCATCTTCTCCACCACGTCGATGCGCGCCGGCGTGTTCAGCACCCTGAAGAAGATGCCGGCGCTTTTCAACCGCAGATACATCAGCGCGAAGTCGATATCGTAGTACGCGCCGCGACCCGCCTTCAACGGATTTTCCGAACCCTGCTCCTTCTCCACCCGGGCGCGCATCTGCGCCAGCAGCTTCCGCGAGCGGCCGCTCTGGCCATACCGCCGCCAGTCGACGTCCTGCAGCTCGTGGAGGAACTCGGTGCCGCGCTCCACGTCGCCGGCCACGGCGCGCGACTTCATGTAGGTAATCCCCTCCCACGCTTCGGCATGTGAGCCGAAGTAATCCTTATACGTGCTCTCCAGTTGCACCAGCGCTCCGGCGCGGCCGTTCGGGCGCAGCCGGGTGTCGACGGCGAACATCACGCCGTGGCCGGTGTACGCGGTGATGATGTCGATCAGACGGCCGGCGACCCGCGTCCAGAAACGCAGCTCGGCGGCATCGCGATCCGGCAGCACGAAGACCAGGTCGGCGTCGGAGGCGAGGTCGAACTCGCGCATGCCGAGGCGGCCAAGAGCGATGACAATCAACTGCCCGGAGGCGTCGTAGCCGGCGGAAGCGGGCGGGTGGGAATCGAGCGTGTGCCGGAGGGCCATCCGATAGGCCGCCTGGATGACCGCGTCGGCGAGATCCGAGGTGCGCTCCAGTGTCTGAAAGATTGGCGCCTGGAGGCAGATGCTCTCGCACTGCATCCGGAACATCTCGCGGCTGAACGAACGCCGGAGATCGTCGAGCTCGTCGGCGTGGGCGGCGATCTCGGCGTACGACGTTCGCGAATTGGCGGTGTCCCGAAGCTTACGGAGCTCGACGATCAGCTCGGGGCTGCGGATAAGCTGATCCGAGAAGTACGTGCTGTGCTCAAACAGATCGAAGACATAGCCCGAGAGCACCGGGTCGGAGTCCAGCCAGTCCACCCACTCCGAGTCCGGTAGGATCCGTTCCAGAAAGTGCTCGAAATGGCGCTGGCCGCGGCGCAGCCGTTCGCGCGAGAGCACGGCCGCCAGCCGGGGGGCGCGCTGGTCGAGGAAGCGGATCAGATTGCTAGGCGGCGGCCCGGCAACGAATGGGGCGTCCGCCGGTTCCGGGGGCTGCGTCTGTTCCAGCGCGCCCGGCGAGAGCGTGTAGTAGATGGGCTGCTGGGCGTGGATGACGCGCTCGTAGATCTCTCTGACCTCTTCGAGGTGATGGTTCAGGCGCGCCAGAAGCGCCTGTGCGGACGGTTCCTCCCCAATGAGCGCGGGCGGCATCTTGCGGGCGAGCACCTCCCGCTCGCGGAGGTCTTCCGGCAACGCGTGCGTCTGGCGGTCCTCGTCGAACTGGAGCCGGTGTTCGAGGTACCGCAGGAATTGGTAGGCCGAGGCGAGCCGTGAATACTCGATGCCGGAGAGCAGACCCTTATCGTGGAGGCGCGAGAGCCCGCGAAGCGTTCCGCCAAGACGGACC
Source organism: Bryobacterales bacterium (assembly GCA_016880505.1). Classification (GTDB taxonomy): domain Bacteria; phylum Acidobacteriota; class Terriglobia; order Bryobacterales; family Bryobacteraceae; genus JAEHDI01. The sequence continues at coordinate 2,586 of JAEHDI010000530.1, forward strand.
CAAGGCTCGCGGCCGCCATGGAGCCGCTGGAGACACTGCACCAGGAACTCGACGTCGCGGATGCCGCCCGGGGCGAGCTTGATATCGAAGCCGGAGCCGCGGCGCGCGGCCAGCTTCTCGCTCATGCGCTCACGAGTGGCGGACACAGACTCGATGGCGCGGAAATCGAGCGTGCTCGAGTAGATGAGCGGTTCGGTGAATTCCAACAGCTCCCGGCCCAGCCGGCGGTCGCCGGCCGAGACACGAGCCCTGATGAGCATCTGGAGCTCCCAGTCACGGGCGCGGTCGCGATAGTAGCTCCGGGCACCGTCGAGCGAGATCCAGACCTCGCCGAGACGGCCGTCCGGCCGGAGCCGCAGGTCGATGCGATAGCACAGGCCCTCGGCTGTGTAAGTGGAGAGCAGACCGGTAAGCTGGTTGGCGACTTTCTTGTAGAACTCCTTGTTGGTGATCCGGTTCGGGCCGTCCGTCTCACCGGCCGCGCCATAGACGAACATGAGATCGATATCAGAGCTGTAGTTCAGCCCTTTGCCGCCGAGCTTGCCGAGCGAAATCACCGCGAAGCCGCATTCGAGGGGCTCGCCGTCCTCGCCATAACAGCGCGGCAGGCCGTGGCGGCGGACAAGTTCCTCGCGGATGCGGCGGCAGGCGACTTCGAGGATGGCGTCGGCGAGGTTCGAGAGCTCCTCGACGGTCTCGGCAAGGGTGGCGAAGCCGAGGACATCGCGGAGGAGGATCCGAAGGATCTGCTTTCGGCGGAAGACCGCGAGCGTCAGCGGAGACGGGACGCCGGAGTCCCCGCCGAGGGCATGTTCGAGCCGGGTCTCGTACTCCTCGGCGGAGAGAGTCCTTTCCATGTCTTCGGCGCCAATGGTGTCTTCGATCCAGGAAGGCTCGCGAAGGATCGCCTCGGAGAGGAAGCGGCTGTAGGAGAAGGCAGCGGTCAGGGACGTGAGGCCCGCGTCAGAAGCGGTGATCCGCGCGAAGTCGTCCGGGTGCTGGACCGCCATCCGCTCGAGCAGGTGGAGAACTTCATCTGGGTCCGGGGAGGCAGCGAGCAGGTGCCGCAGCTTGGGCGCGGTGTGGACTGGCGTCGCCTGCGTGACGCTGGCGATTTGTGCAGCGGCACGTACCGGATCGCGGAAGTTTACTTGCTCGAGCAGCCGCTCCATGAAGTGCCAGTCAGATTATAGCCCGTGGAGGGTACTGAAACAGCATTGCTCAGGCGAGTTCGTCGAGGAGGAGGATGGGGTCGCCGGGGCGGATCAGGCCCGGCTGGAGGACACGGGCGTAGAAACCGCTCAGGAGAACCTCACTCTTGATGGAGGGGCCATACACATCAAGCGTCGCGCAGGGACGCCGGACCCTCGTCAGCTCGATGACGGCTTCCACGCCGACGCGGTATCGCTGGCCGGCGCGCAGGAAGCGCGGGTCGAGACCACGGGTCGTCAGGTTCTCGCCAAGGGCGCCATAGAAGACAGGGTATCCCCGAGCAATCAGGCTTTCGACGGCTTCGGCGCAGACAATGAGGACGGCCTTATCCGGCCCGCCGTGGATACCGGGGTGCGCGCAGGCGTCGCCTTCAAGACCAAACACGGTGAGGGAGGCCGCGGGCACCGGCCGCTTGGGGATGCCTCCGGGGGAAGTATTGACCTGAAGTACCACTCCCTGCATGAGGCGTGCGGCGGCACGCTTGCGGCCCGTGTATCCAGCGCGGGCCGCAAGCCACAAACCGCCTCCTAGATGTCATAGTACAGCGCGAACTCGTAGGGATGCGGACGCAGGCGAATGGCGTCAGACTCGGCCTTCCGCTTGTAGTTGATGAAGGATTCGAGCAGCTCCTCGGTGAAGACGTCGCCCTTGAGCAGGAAGGCGTGATCGTCTTCCAGGCAATTGAGAGCCTCGTCGAGCGACGCGGGCATCGAAGGCACGCCCTTCATCTCTTCCGGCGAAAGATCGTAGATGTCCTTGTCGAGCGGCTCGCCCGGATCGATCTTGTTAAGAATGCCATCGAGTCCGGCCATCATCATCGCCGCGAACGAGAGGTACGGGTTGCACGACGGGTCCGGCGGACGGAACTCGACGCGCTTGGCCTTCGGGCTGGCCGAGTACATCGGGATGCGGACGGCAGCCGAGCGGTTTCGGCGCGAGTAGGCGAGGTTGACGGGCGCCTCGTAGCCTGGGACCAGGCGCTTATAGCTGTTGGTGGTGGGTGCGATGATCGCCGAAAGCGCGCGTGCGTGCTTCAGAAGACCGCCGATGTACCACAGGGCCATCTGGCTGAGGCCGGCATATCCGTCGCCGGCGAACAGCGGCTGTCCATTCTTCCAGAGGCTCTGGTGGGTGTGCATGCCGCTGCCGTTGTCGCCGAACAGCGGTTTCGGCATGAACGTCACCGTCTTGCCGTACTGGTTGGCGACGTTCCGCACGATGTACTTGTAGAACATCATGTTGTCGGCCGACTTGACCATCGTGTCGAAGCGCTGATCGATCTCGGACTGGCCGCCGGTGGCCACCTCGTGGTGATGGCACTCGACGTTGAGCCCGCAGCGAATCATAGTTTCGACCATTTCTCCGCGGAGATCCTGATAATGGTCAGTCGGCGGCGTGGGGAAGTAGCCTTCCTTGTATCGCGGCCGGTACCCGAGGTTGTCGTGCTCGCGGCCCGAGTTCCAGCGGCCTTCTTCGGCGTCGACGTAGTAGAACCCGCAGTGCTCATTCTGGTCAAAGCGGATGCTGTCGAAGATGAAGAACTCAGCCTCCGCTCCGACGTAAGCGGTGTCGGCGAGGCCGCTGTTCTTGAGATACATCTCGGCTTTCTTGGCGATCCAGCGAGGATCGCGCTCGTAGTGCTGGCGGGTGATCGGATCGACCACGTCGGCGAGCATGACCAGCGTGGGGATCTCCGTGAAGGGATCCATGATCGCGGTGTTGGGATCCGGCAGCAGGAGCATATCGCTCTCGTGAATCACGGCCCAGCCGCGGATGCTCGAGCCGTCGAAGCCGTACCCTTCTTCGAAAGATTCCTCTTCCAGCTGGGAGATGGGATAGGACACGTGGTGCGAAATGCCCGGCAGGTCCGTGAACCGCAGGTCAATCTGCCTGGCTTCGTTCTTCTTCGCGAATTCCAGCACTTCTTTGGGCGTCATCTACGCTTTCGATCCTCCATGGACGGATACAATGACAAGTGGGCTGCCGAGGGCCTCGGCGGCGGGTTCCAATGCGCCTTCAGGATAGCGTGGGGTCCGGAAGCCGTCAAATAGAAAAAATTAATCGGGGCTAGAAGGGCGTAGAGCGGGCGGCAGAATGGCAGAACAGATCAGCCTGGACCTGATTCCGGAGCGGCGGATCTTCACCGTCGGGCAGTTGAACGCCGCCATCCGATCGCTGCTCGACAGCGAGTTTCAGGACGTCTGGGTCGCGGGCGAGATCTCCGGCACGAAACTCGCCGCGAGCGGCCACTACTACTTCACCTTGAAGGAAGAAAGCTCCCAGCTTCGCTGCGTCTGTTTCCGGATGACCGCGCGTTTCCTGCGGTTCAAGCCGCAGGACGGCGTGGCCGTGCTTGCGCGCGGGCGGGTCGACGTCTATGAGGCGCGGGGCGAGTACCAACTGCTGGTGGAGGCGCTCGAACCGCAGGGATACGGGGCGCTTCAACTGGCGTTCGAGCAGCTCAAGAAGAAGCTCTCCGAGGAAGGACTTTTCGATGCCGGACGGAAGCGCCCGCTGCCGAAGCTGCCGGCCCGTATCGGCATCGTGACGTCACCACGGGGCGCGGTGATCCGGGACATGCTTCAGATCCTCGGGCGGCGTTTCCCGGGACTGCACATTCGCCTCTACCCGGCGCTGGTACAGGGGGAGGGGTCGGTTGAGGATGTGACGCGGGCGATCGACTACTTCAGCGGCTCGGGATGGCCGGATGTGGTGATCGTGGCGCGTGGAGGCGGCTCGATTGAAGACCTGTGGACGTTCAACGAGGAGGCGGTGGCCCGGGCGATCGCCCGGTGCCCGGTTCCGGTGATCTCGGCGATCGGCCACGAGACGGACTTCACCATCGCCGACTTCGTGGCCGATCTGCGGGCGCCTACGCCATCGGCGGCGGCGGAACTGGTGATCTGCACGAAGGAGCAGCTTTCTGAGCGCGTGGAGGCTGCCCGCAGGAAACTCGAACACGCCCTGCGCTACCGGCTGGCGGACGCGGGCCGGCGACTTCATCAACAGGGAATCGGCCGGGCATCCTCCGTCGTCCACCGCATGATCGGACGCTCGATGCAGCGGGTGGACGACCTGGTCTACCGGCTCCGGGATCTCATGCGGGTGAAACTGGACCGCCAGGACCGTGCGCGGCGGGAACTCGATGAAAGGCTTCGGAAACTGGATCTGCGGCTGCGGCTCGCGGCGTGGTGGCGCCGGCTCGATCCGGCTGCGGCGGCGCTCGGCAGGCACATTCATCTCGAACTGGAGCGCCGGCAGGCGAGGCTCGATTCCCTTTCCGCGCAGTTAACGCAACTCAGCCCCTTGCGCATCCTGGAGCGAGGCTACGCGATCGTGCAGGATGAGGCGGGGCGGGTGGTGAAGGACGCCGAGGCGGCACCGCGGGGCGTCGAGGTCGGGATACGGCTTGCGAAGGGGAGGCTGCGCGCGCGAGTCACCGAATCGATGACCGAGAAGGGATGAAGCTTTACCTGGCAACCGTGAGAACTGCGGCGGGTCATCTCGGTTTACGAGTGTGAAAGTGGATTGGACTGATGCCGCGCGCCAAAGTGAAACAAAAGAAGAAGGTATCCGAATCGATCAACAGCCTAGCGGGGCTATTCGGACCGCCACCGCCTCGCCCAACTGAATGCCCCGACTGCGGCTCGGATTCGATTCTGCCTATATGCTACGGTTTGCCGGGACCCGAGATGCAGGAAAAGGGGCGTCGCCATGAGATCGTCCTGGGCGGCTGCGTTCTTAGCAACCCAAGGTGGCACTGCAAAGATTGCTTCAATAGTTGGCCGGAAGACCCGCCACCGAAGGGGTTGAACGGAATTCCCGAGTGGCAACGGAAACACCTCGCGGAAAAGGCTGCGGAATACGCATCGCTTACTGCCGATGCCGCACTGCCTCCGCAACACGACGAACCCACGGTTGAGAACTGCTGGCAGCGGCCGGACGGCCGCAAAGTTTTCCTGCTCCGTTTTCCATGGGGCCGGATGCGGATCGAGAAACGATTCCATCTTGTGCCGCTGGGCGGCACTCCCGTCTACGACATTAGGGCGGGGTTACCGCCGATGGGCGCGGACTACGCGAGGGTCCACCGTCAGGCGGCGCTGGCCGCAATGCGCTTCGAGCGCAGGCCCTCCGCGTAGTCTCTGGATACGGCCAATCCGGGGATTCCACACGGTCCTGCCTGCCTCGTCGTGCGGGCCTCGTCGTGCGGGCCTGTCGTTAACACGTCAAGATGTCCGGTTTTGTTCACACGTGATCTGTCCGGTTTCATTAGGCAGCCCTCTTTGAAGTTCTTCTTGCAGTGAGGGAGGGAATCGTAGTCGTCGTAGCTGTGGGAAAGTGGGAATCTCGCGCGGTTGGCGAGATTTCCACTTTTCCACAGCGTTTCGGTTTTTTCGTCGTTTTGCCGCCGAACGGTGCGCCGTTCGCCTCGAAGCGTCCCACCACGTGTGGGCCGTAGCGAATCGACACCGCGCAATCCAAATGCTCGTGGATCGTCACCGTGCAGCCGGCCAGCGTGTGCCGGAACCGCGCCTTCTCCAGTTGCCAACGGCGGTCTCCGATGGCCACCGTGTTGTCCTTGGCCACCACCCGCTCGGTCTGCACCGTGAAAATCCAGTTCAGATCCGTCCGCGAGCAGCGGCGAAACGCGGTGCCCTTTCCCACCGCCGGAACCGCGAACTTCCGGTTGAACTCCGCGACGTAATCCTCACGCAGAAACCGGTTGGCCTGCTCCACCGTGCCGATCCCGGCCAGCCGCAACTCCTGTGGCAGCCGCCCCTGCCAAGTGCCGAAGTTGCGCTCGCTGCGGCCCCGTGCCTGCGGCGAGTAGGCCGGAACCATCTTGATCTTCGGGGGTACTACTGGAGCGTGCGGGAGAGCGAATACGCCACCGATGTGATGTTCAAGGACGCAGCCAGCCTTCGGGAGATTTACCCGCATCTGGTCCGTCATGC
>JAEHDI010000531.1 GCA_016880505.1 Bryobacterales bacterium
CTGACCATCATTTTGCTGCAGCTGCAAAATGGCTGTCTGTCCCCATTCATCCCGCTGGTCCTCCCCTGCACCCAAGGGGTGGAAACGTTCCGGCACTAACTTAAGTTAAGGTACTTACCAGCAGGCAGTACCACTCCTGAGCTATTTCGTTGACCCATTTTCACGCCCAGCGTACAATCAATGATAGATATTGGGCCGCATCGAGCCGACTCGTCAGGTTGCCACAGTGTCAGGAGGTTGACAGATGAGCTTTGTTCTCGGCAGGACGGTTGGTGGCTATGAATTTCTCGACATTATAAATAGCTCCAAGACGCAAATCTCCTATAGGGTTCGGAACGCACTCACAGGACGCGTGGAGATGCTCAGAATCCTGCAGGAGGGCCTTCAGCACGATCAGCTCAGGGTTGAAAGGTTCCTTCGTGAGATGAAGCTACATTCGCACCTGGTCCATGCGAATATTGTCGCCTTCCATAACGCCCTGGAAATCGAGGGCCGGCTCGTGATCGTCACGGAGCTCGTCGAGGGAGTCACTCTGGCGGAACGGCTCACCCTGGGCCCCTTGCCCCTACGAGAAGCCTTCTCTTACATGTATCAGGCGTTGGATGCCCTTGGTTATGCGCATGCTCAGGCTGTGGTGCACCGGGATCTTACAAGTGGCAGGATGATCGTCACGCCGGATGGAACACTCAAGCTATGTGATTTTGGCTTGGCAAAATCGCTCACCAGTCCTGAGCTTACACAGGTTGGCACTGTGATTGGAACCCTCGGTTATATATCCCCCGAGCAAGTGAAAGGGAGCCCCACATTGGACGCACGGACCGATCTCTATTCGCTCGGTGTCGTGTTCTATGAAATGGTTACGGGAAGGCTGCCGTTCCACGCAAAGAGCCAGTTCGAGATCATGCTAGCGCATGTGAAGGAAACCCCAAAGCCGCCGAGCGAGGTGAATGCGGCCGTCCCGGAAGAGCTGGACCATATCATCCTGAAGGCCATGGCAAAGGACCCCGCGGACCGGTTTCAAAACGCAGACGAGTTTCACACAGCGCTCAGCGTCGTTGATGCGGCGATGGACCGTGTTTCCGGCAAAGTGCAACCGCTCGCGGCTCAGGATGTGATGGAACCGCCTGTCGCTCCAAGTGAGGCCAGGCCCCTGGTATCCGGCCCGATTGCACTGCCAGCCAGCTTGCAGCCCGCCGCGAGCATGTCAACGTCGCTGTTTCGAGAGATGCTGTCTTCCCACTCTGATATCAGCGAACTGACGATCATTGGGATTGTAACAGCCGTCGTCGGCGTGGTTGCGGCATTCGCCTATGCGCTGATGAGCAAACATTGAGTGGAGACTGACCGTCGTGAGGGCGCTTTCAGCGCGTCGCCTATGTGCGCCGTCCAGAGCGAGGCTCCCATGAGTCTGAAAATTGGGGACACGGTTGGGGAGTACAAGGTCACCGGCGTCGTGGGTGCCGGGGGGATGGGTGAAGTGTTCCAAGTCGAACACGCCATCACCAAACGGACAGAGGCGATGAAAGTGGTGGTCCGCGGCCGGACGAGTGCGGGCGAAGAGGGACAGCGGCTATTGCGCGAGGCTCAAATTCAGGCCAGCCTCAACCACCCGAACATCGCCGCCGTGCACAACGCTTTTTGGGTGGGCGACAGCCTCGTGCTGGTCATGGAACTCGTGAAGGGAAGTTCGCTCGAGAGTCTGCTCGAACACGGGGCTGTTCCGTTGCCGGACGCACTCCGATTCGCCTGCCAGGCATTGTCTGCTCTGGGTTACGCGCATTCGCGCGGAGTGGTGCACCGGGACATCAAGCCAGCCAACATAATGATCACTTCCGACGGAACCGTGAAGTTGACGGATTTCGGCCTGGCGAAACAGATTTCCAATCCCCGGCTCACGCAGAGCGGCGTGCCGTTGGGTTCGCCTTACTATATGTCGCCGGAACAGATCAAAGGACTTTCTCCGTTGGATGCGAGAACCGACATTTACTCGCTGGGAGTAGTTCTGTATGAGATGACCACAGGCAGAAAGCCCTTTGATTCAGACAATGCGTTCTCGATCATGCAGGCTCACGTGGAGTGCCCGCCACTGGCTCCTGTCGATATACGCTCGGAGATCGGACCAGCGCTCAGCCGCGTTATTCTCACAGCACTTGCCAAAAATCCTGCAGAGCGCTTTCCGTCGGCAGAGAGTTGTCGCGATGCTCTGGAGCGTACTGTCAGCGCGCCGGGCAAGCGGCGGCATGCGTGGACAAAGCTGTTGCCTCTCCGGTGGCGCTCGCGCATAGCGGCTTCGCCGGTTCCGCGGATTGCCGTCGGGTTGGTGGCGGTCATGGTGGCCGCGATCCTGCTGGGGATCTGGCGGAGGTCCTCATTTGACGCGAGGGCTCTTCCCCAAGCAGCCGACAAGCCCTCGCCTGCCCCGTCGGTCTTGCTGACAACCCCCCCGGATCGAGAACCACCCCGATCTGCAACTTCTGACCTTCCCTCAAGGAAGCCGGCGCATTTCACTACCTCAGCGAAACCTAAGGGCACACCACCGAAAGCCGGCCGGACTGCGAAGATCGAGGGTTCCCAACAAGAGGCTGACGCCAATCATCCCAGCCAGACCCGCGGCGTTGACGGGGTGCAGGAAGACCCTGAGGCCAAAGCCGGCACAAACCCGGAACAACCGAAAAAGCGACGCAATCGCTTCTGGAGCGCTCTGGGAAGGGTCGTGCACCCGTGGAAGAAGTAGCGGCTTGCCAGCTAGCTATCTCACGCATGGAGGCCTTCCAAACACTGGCTTCATCATTCTAACTGTTGTTCCAGGCGGCTCCCACTCGGCGAGCTCGTCACGCTCGAAGCCTACATTAGCTCCGCCCCATCATCCGCAATCCATCCCGTGTTCCATCTCCATGGTTCGTGGGCGGGAGAAGGCATACACTACGGATGTGTTGATGACCCGTTGGAATCAGGCAGGCGTAGCGCTGGCGATTGTTATGGCAACCACGGCGTGCGCGGACGAAGTTGCCTCAGCCCGCCTTCCGTCCCGCAAGCAGATCCGCGCTGTGATGCGCCGCGTCAACAGTTGGCAATTGTCGCACCCCGTCATGAAAGCAGACGACCGGAACTGGGAACGCGGCACATGGTACACCGGAGTGGTCGCCGCATGGAAGGCCACCCGGGATAAAAGCTACCTCAACCAGGCGCTGGCCTGGGGTAAGCAGCACAACTGGCAGGTCGGCACGGAGCCGTTCGGCGGCAACCGGCTCTTCTGCGTCCAGACGTGGACTGAGTTGTATCTGTTGCACAAAAGGGATCCCGCGATGATTGAGCCCGCCATTCGCTGGCTCGACACACCGGACCCGCGCTCGCCGGCCGGTGGACGGCAGCGGTGGTACCTCGAAGGCAGCCGTGTATATGTGGACTCACTCTATGGTGCTTCGGCTCTTGCAATGCTGTCCCGCGCTACCGGAAAACCCGGTTACCTCGAGAGCATGCAAGCGTTTTTCGACGACGTATCGGAGCAGCTTTGGGACGAACGGTCCGGCCTCTACTACCGCGACGAACGGTTCAAAGGGCAACTCTCTCCAAACGGAAAGAAGGTTTTCTGGTCGCGCGGTAACGGGTGGGTTTTCGCTGGTATTGCGCGTATCCTCGACTACTTGCCGGCCGGGGACTCGCGGCGTGCCCGGTACATCGAGATCTACCGCCGTATGGCATCCGAACTGATCCAGCGCCAGCACAGTGATGGTTTGTGGCGCGCCAGCCTGGATGATCCAGAGTCCTTGCCTGATCCCGAGAGCAGCGGAACGGGGTTCTTCTGCTACGGACTCGCATGGGGCATCAATCACGGAATCCTCGACCCTAAGGATTATGGAGAGCCGGTCGTTAAGGCATTCAATGGCCTGATGCGGTCCGTAAGCGCGGACGGGAAGGTGTTGTGGGGGCAACCCGTGGATGCGCAACCGAACCCCGCTGCTCGAGAGAGCACGCACGAATACGTTACGGGAACCTTCCTGCTGGCCGCAAGCGAGGTTTACAGAATGAAGCGCGGGCGCGAACCGCGGCGATAGGGCCACAGTGCTCAGGACCAGGCGATAGCCAAAACACACGAGCATCTGACTCGTGCCGCAAAGCCGCGAGCGGGTCCTGGGGCGAGCTGACCCACATTGCCAGGGCACCCAGCCAAGTTGCGGGAACTCTCAAACCGCGTTGGCCCTTTCGCTAGCCGGGGGCGCGACTCGTGTCATTTGCGAGCCAAGAACGCCCGGAAAATGCCGGGTGTTTGACACCGACGGGAGGCGATCTTCTCGCCTACACTACTACCCTCC
>JAEHDI010000532.1 GCA_016880505.1 Bryobacterales bacterium
GCGGTCGTGCGCGAAGTCGGCCGGCGCGCCCTGAACATGCGCCATTTCGACGTGCAGTTGATCGGCGGCGTCGTTCTGCACCGCGGCAAGATCGCCGAAATGAAGACCGGCGAAGGCAAGACGCTCGTCGCCACACTTCCCGTCTATCTGAACGCGCTCGAGGGCAAGGGCGTGCACGTCGTCACCGTCAACGACTACCTCGCCAAGCGCGACTCGGAGTGGATGGGCAGGATCTACAAGGCCCTCGGCATGTCGGTCGGCGTGATCGTGCACGACCTCGATGACGAAGAGCGCCGCGACGCCTACAACTGCGACATCACCTACGGGACCAACAACGAGTACGGCTTCGACTACCTGCGGGACAACATGAAGTTCCGCCTGGAGGACTGCGTCCAGCGCGGCCATCACTACGCCATCGTCGACGAGGTCGACTCGATCCTCATCGACGAGGCCCGGACGCCGCTCATCATCTCCGGTCCCAGTGAGGAATCCACCGACAAGTACTTCCGCGTCAACCGCATCATCCCGAAACTCATTCGCGGCGAGGTGATCGAGGGCAAGGAACCCGGCGAGAAGTACACCACCGGAGACTATACCGTCGACGAGAAGCACCGCTCCGTGGCGCTCACCGAAGAGGGAGTGGCCAAGGCCGAGAAACTCCTCGGAGTCGTCAACCTGTACGACCCCGTGAACATCGAGCTGAACCATCATGTCCAGCAGGGGCTGAAGGCCCACGTTCTCTTCCACCGCGACAAGGACTACCTCGTCAAGGACGGAGAGGTCATCATCGTCGACGAGTTCACCGGCCGCGTCATGCCCGGCCGGCGCTGGAGCGACGGACTCCACCAGGCGGTCGAGGCCAAGGAGGGTGTCAAGATCGAGCGCGAGAACCAGACGCTCGCCACCATCACCTTCCAGAACTACTTCCGCATGTACAAGAAGCTCGCCGGTATGACGGGTACGGCGGATACCGAAGCGGCCGAGTTCAGCAAGATCTACAACCTTGACGTCACCGTCATCCCCACCAACCGCGCGTTGATCCGCCGCGAGTTCGACGACACCGTCTACCGCACCGAAGACGAGAAGTGGGGCAATGCCGCCAAGGAAATCAAGGAATGCAACGAGCGCGGCCAGCCGGTGCTGGTCGGCACAATTTCTGTCGAGAAGTCCGAGAAGCTCTCGGGAGCCCTGAAGCGGATGGGCGTCAGGCACGAAGTCCTGAACGCGAAAAACCATGAACGCGAGGCCTTCATCGTCGCCCAGGCCGGCCGTAAGAGCGCCGTTACCGTCTCCACCAACATGGCCGGCCGCGGAACCGACATCCTGCTCGGCGGCAACCCGGAGTTCATGACCAAGGAGGCGTGCCTCAAAGACAAGCTGGCCGAAACGCTGCCGAAGGACCAGGCGTCCTTCATCGGCGACCACGAGTTCTACTACTTCTACCACCTCGGGAGTTTCTACCGGGTCCAGCGTCCAAAGTGGGACGAAATCTTCGCCCGCTGCAAAGCGCAGACTGACGCGGAACACGACGACGTGGTCAGCGTCGGAGGCCTCCACATCGTCGGCACCGAGCGCCATGAGTCGCGCCGCATCGACAACCAGTTGCGAGGCCGAGCCGGCCGCCAGGGCGACCCGGGCAGTTCACGGTTCTACCTTTCGCTGCAAGACGACCTGCTGCGCGTCTTCGGAGGCGAGCGCATTCAGGGCCTGATGCTGCGGCTCGGCATGGAAGAGAACGTGCCGATCGAGTCTCGGCTCATCACCAAGCGCATCGCCAAGGCCCAGGAGGCCGTCGAGGCGCAGAACTTCGCCGCCCGCAAACACCTCCTCGAATACGACGATGTAATGAACAAGCAGCGGCAGGCTGTGTACGGCCTGCGCCGCCAGTTGCTGGAGGGTAAGGAGCAGAAGAACCGTATCCTCGAAATGGTCAAGGGCATCGTCGAGAGCTTCGTCGACACGCGTTGCCCCGACAACGTGCACCCGAAGGAGTGGGACCTCGTATCGCTCCGGACCGACATTCTGAGCCAGTTCGGGCTGAAAATCGACGTGCAGGAACTCTCCGAGATGAGGGCCGCCGAAATCGGCGAGACCATCTACCAGCGCCTTGTGGCCAAGTATGAGGAGAAGGAGCAAATGGTCGGCAAGGAGATCATGCGCGAGACCGAGCGCATCCTCCTTCTTCAGGTGATCGACGACCAGTGGAAAGACCACCTCCTCTCGATGGACCACCTCAAGGAAGGCATCGGACTTCGCGGCTACGGACAGAAGGACCCGCTCGTCGAATACAA
>JAEHDI010000533.1 GCA_016880505.1 Bryobacterales bacterium
AACAGAATCCTTTCACGGAGAACGATCTGAACGGAGCGCGCCCGGGTCAGGAGGGTGGTTTTCACGTTACGGTTTCGGCCGGAGCGACGACATGGAACGCACTCCCGGCGAACAGAAGGCCAAGTGCACGGATCATAGCTTCATGTTTGCCTGATTCAATCCAGGATATCCACCTGCGTTTCAGCAGAATCCAATCGAGAATTTGAGAGCAAGAACCGGAGTGCGCAGGACGAGAATCGCTGTTAGATTCGTGTTCATAGAGGGAAGCGTCGAAAGGAACGCATATGAGAAAGCCAGCGAAAAACACTCAGCTCGCAGCCGCAACGGAAAAGGATCGACGCTGGGCATCCGTTGTTGCTCGCGATCCCAAGGCGGACGGCACATTCTACTACTCGGTGGAGACCACCGGCGTGTACTGCCGTCCCTCGTGCGCCGCGCGCCGGGCACGGCCGGAGAATGTTCGTTTCCATGAGACTTGCGAGGACGCCGAGAAAGCTGGGTTCCGCCCTTGCAAACGCTGCAAACCGAATCAGCCCTCGCTGATCGAGCGGCACGCCGCGACAGTGGCTGAGGCGTGCAGGCTCATGGAAACGTCGGAAGAGGTGCCTAGTCTCGAACAACTGGCAGATCACGCGGGATTGAGTACCTACCATTTCCACCGTGTGTTCAAGGCAATCACCGGACTGACGCCAAAAGAATACGCAGCGGCGCACCGCGCGAAGCGCCTACGAAACAGGCTCGGCAAGAGCGGCACAGTGACGGAAGCTATCTACGACGCCGGGTACAACTCGAACGGGAGATTCTACGCAACATCGAATGAGGTCTTGGGCATGACACCTTCGGACTATCGCGCCGGTGGCACTCGTACGGACATACGTTTCGCCGTCGGCGAATGCTCTTTGGGGTCGATCCTCGTCGCCAAGAGCGAGCGCGGGATCTGCGCCATTTTTCTGGGCGACGATCCAGACGCGCTGACACGCGACTTACAGAAGCAGTTCCCACAGGCCAATCTGATTGGTGGCGACGTCGCCTTTGAACAGCTCGTATCGAGAGTGGTGGGCTTTGTCGAAGCGCCCGCATTGGGGCTGGACTTGCCTCTCGATGTCCGGGGGACGGCCTTCCAACAGCGCGTCTGGCAGGCGCTCCGGAGAATTCCCGCCGGCTCCACGGTGAGCTACGCCGACATCGCCAGACGCATTGGTTCGCCGAAATCGGTTCGCTCGGTCGCCCAGGCCTGCGGCGCAAACGCCTTGGCGGTTGCGATTCCTTGTCACCGTGTGGTGCGCAACGATGGTGCGTTGTCGGGTTATCGCTGGGGCGTCGAGCGCAAGAAAACGCTTCTCGAACGGGAATCACGGGCATAAGCACAGCGACCGGGCCTCTTGCACGAATCGTGCCTCCGCCGCCTTCGACGTGTGCGAACATTGCCTGTGGAAGGCTCCATATGAACGAACTCACTCGAAGGGATTTCGCTCGAAGCGCCGGGCTCGCCTCGGCGCTCAGCTACTCTCGCATTCTCGGCGCCAATGATCGTGTGCGCTTGGGCTATATCGGTCTCGGCAACCGTGGTGATCAGGTCCATGAGGCGTTTCTCGAGCACGGGGACTGCCAGACAGTGGCGGTGTGTGATCTCCGCGATGACTACATGGATCTGGCGGTGAAAAAGTCGCGGGCGACTCCGAGAAAGTATAAGGAATACAAGAAGGTTCTCGAGGACAGGGATGTAGATGCGGTGGTCATCGCCACGCCGGACCACTGGCACGCGCTGATGTTCATCGATGCCTGCAACTCGGGCAAGGACGTCTACGTCGAGAAACCATTGAGCCTGACCGTCCACGAGGGGCGAAAAATGGTGGAGACCGCGGAACGCACCAAACGGGTCGTGCAGGTCGGCACTGACCGGCGGTCCTGGAAGACGTACAAGGAGGCTGTGGACTTCGTGCGGTCGGGCGGCATCGGCCACGTGTCGGTGGCTCGTTGCTTCCATATCCGCAACGAATGGCCGAACGGCCTGGGGCCCGCGCCTGACGGCCCTCCGCCCAGCGAATGGGAGTGGGATCAATGGCTGGGCCCGGCGCCGAAGGTGCCGTACAACCGAAACCGCGCCTACTACAATTTCCGCTGGTTCTATGACTATTCCGGCGGCCAGCTTACGAACTTCGGCGTTCACTACGTGGATGTGATTCGATGGCTGCTTGGGCAGGACTCGCCACGCGCAGTCACCGCTCTCGGCGGGCAGTACGCCGGCATCCGGGACAATCGGGAGATCCCCGACACGCTGGAAGTTCTGTGGAATTTCGACGGTCCCACGCTAGTGGTTTTCTCTCAATTCAACGCCAATGCTGCGCCAGGCAATGTGAAAGACTCCGAGATCGAGCTTCGCGGCACGAAAGGCACGATGTACATTCGGGCTATGAGCTGGGAAGTTGTGCCGGAGAGGACCACCGAGGAATACATCGGATACGATCAGGGCAAAGGATACGGCAATCCGGTGGACCGTACCGCCTCCCGCCGATATTCCGCTTCCCTGAAACCGGCGATGGAGCCGATACCGCTGCGGGGTTCAGCCGGCTACGATACGATTCCCCACGCGAGAAACTTTCTTGACTGCATCAAGAGCAGGAGCAAGTGCAACGCGGATATCCTGACGGGGCATCTCTCGACGTCTGCCACTCTGATCGGCAACATCGCTCTCAAAACCGAAAGCCATCTCAAGTGGGACGCCAGGGCCGAGCGATTCACCAACAAACCGGAAGCCAACAGGTTCCTGCAATACCAGTACCGGGCGCCTTACAAGTTGATCTGAGATGTGAGACGCGGACCTTGGAGCGCCTGTCGTTTCTGGCGCCTCAGCCCAGGGCACAGTCCACGCAGAGGCTCTCCAACGGGCGTCCGATGGCTTCGGAGAGTTCCTGAATCGTGTTGTACTTGAGGCCGTCGACGCCCAAGTACTTCACTCTGTCGGCGATCGCCAGAACCCGATCTGCAAGGAGTTCACCCTTTCTCGTCGTCTTGCCCCACGGGCAATAGGAGCGTAGCTCCGGGTTAGAGATGCGGAAGTGGATTTCACGCACGCCAGTCTGTCTCAGCTTTGGCACCAGGTCGGTTTGCGCTTGTGTTCCGCGCACGATCGAGTCGTCACAGACGGCGACGACCTTGCCGCTGCAGTCCTCTCCGCTTGCCAGCAGCTTCACACGCGCCTCGCGGTCCCTCTGCTTCTGGTCCTGCGGGATGAAACTCCTGCCGGCATAGGGGTATTTCACCAGCAGTTCGTCGTAGACGGGTACGTTCCGGACCTTTCCGGCCATCATCTGCCGGCAGAATTCCTGCTGATAACCGATCGCATGAAACCTTCCCGAGTCCGGCACGGGGATGACGACATCCGGGATGAATCCATTCTCGATGTCACGGCGCGCCAAAGCCGCTCCAAGACGCTTCCGGACCAGCGAGTCGGGGACACCCTCAAACACGTTGGTGGGGAACCCGGTGTAGACCCAGTAGAAGCTGCAAACCTGGACTTTTCCGCCGGAGATCCTACCCTTCGTTTCCCATCCACCATTTTTCAGCAGCACGATCTCGCCGGGCTCGAGATCCCGCACTCGCCGGAAGCCGAGGTTGGCAAAACCGCCGCATTCGGACGCAACCACGACGGCTCCCTGTTTCTCTCCGATGACCAGCGGCCACCGGCCGGTTGCGCACCGGACCGCATAGATGCCTTCTTCGGTAAGAATGAGCAGGGAGAAAGCGCCGTCGAGCTCCTTGTCCAGCTTTTGAATGCCGTCCACAAGATTGGAGCCTTGGGCGATGAGCTTGGTGACGATCTCGATGTCGTCGCCCCGCGTGAAGACGTGGCCAAGGTCCTTAAACCGTTCCATGAGCTCCGCGAGATTCCTCACGTTCCCGGAGTGGCAGGCGGACAACCGGCCAAGCCCCGATTCGGAAAAGTACGGTTCGCGGACGGAGCCACAGTAGCCGATGCCCTCGGTCCCTGAGAGCCCTTCCAGGTCGCGGCCGAACGTCGCCCGGAATAGCCCGCGATGGGTTCGAATGCGGAACTGTCCATCGGAAAATGTTGACAAGCCGCCGTAGGCTTCACCGAGGTGTTGATGGTAGAACGTGCCGATGAAGAGGTCTTCGAGGAAGTCAGATTTGTACTGCTGTGAATTGACGCTGAGCGCAAATAGTCCTGGCATTGCGGATCTCCGATCAATGTTTGGTACGCAGGCAGGCGGAACCACCTGGCGGATCGAAACAGGCAGCATACCGCGGTGGCGGGTCCCGCCGCCAGCCCGACGTCGGCGAACACGCGACGGGTGTATACTTGCACCGACCCACGGTCCCGATGGGATCGTAGGCTGCAATCCAGGAGAGCGCTGATGAAGATCGCGGAAATTACTGCCGCCAAACTGAACACTAAAGAATTCATTCAAACCCAAATGAAAGAGATTGCCGAAGCCGTGGGCGACCGCTCGGCGATCACAGCCCTTTCGGGAGGAGTCGACTCGTCCGTCGTCACCGTCCTGGGCCACAAGGCGCTTGGCAAGAAGCTCAGGACGTACTTCATCGACAACGGTCTGATGAGGCAGGGCGAACCGGCGTCCATCGCCCGGGTCTTTCGCAAGCTGGGTATCCGTGTCGAGGTTGTGGACGCGAAGGACATGTTTCTCGACGCCCTGAATGGGCTTCGCGACCCTGAAGAGAAACGGGAGGCCATCACCCAGACGTTTTACAAGGGAATCTTTGGCCAGCTTGTAAGGCAGAGTGGCGCCCGGTTTCTGCTTCAGGGGACGATTCTGACGGACATCGAAGAGACCGTTGCCGGCGTCAAGCGGCAGCACAACGTCCTCGAGCACCTCGGCATCGATCCGCAGGAAGCGTTCGGCTATGAGGTCATCGAGCCGCTCGTGCAACTGCGCAAGGACGGCGTCAGAAAGCTTGGCAAGGCGCTTGGGCTTCCGGCAGAGATGTACCAGCGGATGCCCTTTCCGGGGCCGGCCCTGGCCGCGAGGGTCGTTGGCGAGGCTACGCCGGAGAAACTTGAGCTTGTCCGAAAGGCGACCGCGATCGTTGAAGGGGAACTGAAAGACGTTAAGAAGTTCCAGTGCATGGCGATCCTTCACGAGGACATGTTTCCCGGCATGAAGGCAGGCAAGAGAGAGTACGGCATGCAAATTGAGATCCGCTGCTGGACGAGCGTCGACGCCAGGGCGGCTAGTCCGGTCTGGCTGCCTTCCAAGGTGCTGGAGAGGATGGCAGCCAGAATCACAAAGGGAATCCCCGGGGTGGTAAGCGTCACCTACAACATCGCCCCGAAACCGCCGTCCACCATGGAAGCGGTTTGACGCCGCTGGGCGCCGGCAGCAGGGTGGCTGGCATGAACCGGTGCCCGGGGCTTCTACTGTCTATCCGCCTTCAACCTTTGCGGCTTGAGTACTTGTTGAACGCCGAAATCAGCTTCTCGGCGGCCTTGGGCGGTGCCATCTGCTGGGTGATGATCTCTTTGTTTTCGAGCTTGCGTCCGTAAAGGGCTTGGTTGTCATCAAGGTCCTGGCGCAGCGTGGCTCCCTGTAGTGAAATCCCAGCGAACACACCGCGAGAACGCGACCACGACAGAATTTCAGCGGTCATGTAGGCGTCGGTTTGTGCGGTTGCTGTTCTCCCGACCGGTCCAGCGGCTACCGACGCATCGCCGCCGAGAGTGAACTTGCTCTCAAGGAGCCGCTTCGCGCCGCGCTCATTCATCACGAGCATGATCACATCAGTCTCGGAGCCCCCGATCTGTAACCCGAAGCTCCCACCTTCGATCCGGACGGCCGCCGGCCCTGTCCAGCCGACTCCGCCTTTCTTGCGGCATGAGAAGAATCCCTTGCCGTACTTGGCGCCGAAAATAAAGGCGCCCTTCTTCAAACCGGGCACTACGGCGATGCACTCGGCCTTGTCCAGCAGCTCTTGCGGTACCGCCTTGTCCGGTGTCGCCATCACCTCCGAGAAAACCGTGGCGGCGGCATCAAGACGCTTTACGTGGTCTGGTTGCGCCGAAAGCAGGCCCGTGCCGAGTGACAGGGCGGCAAGAATTCTGAGTTTCATTTATCTCCTCCCCAAGAACCTCAGCCGTACGCTGAAGGCTCGGTGCTGGCCCCTCCCATAGTTCAGGAAGAAGGGCGAGTCTATATTGTTGTTTACCACGTTTGGATTCCCGTGGTTGGTCAGATTGTTGAAGCCAAAGCGCCACGCCCACAAGTAGTTCAGGAACTGGAACCGTCGTTCCAGATGCAGGTTGATGTTGAAGTAGTAGGGAAGCCGGCGCTCGTTCGGTTTTCCTACGGAAAAACCCTCCTCGTTGACGACACTAAATGGGAAACCGCTCCTGGCTTCGGCGAGATACGACGCGTTGGTGTCCTTCAGCAGCCAGTTCAGGACGGGGGGTAGGATCGCGCGAGGGAGAGGCGCCCACCCCCACATCATGAATCTGTGCGGCGTATCCCACTCAACCGGCCCGGGAGCCTGCGGAGCAAAGATCGGATTCTCGAGGCTGTACTCGACAACCGCATTGGACCTCGCTCTGGAGTACGTGTATCCGGACACCCATTCGAATTTGCCGCCGAAGGTGCGGCGCACGGAGAAATCCAGTGCGTTGTAGCGGTCGCTGCGTTGGTTGCGCAGCGTGTAGAACACCGTTTCGGGGTTGACGTTCATCCTCGGCTCAACGAACGTGAATCCGTCGATTCCCGAACGTCTGAGATACCCCGCCTTTCCATAGAACTGGAATGGAAGCTTGCGCTCGATGCTCACGCTGAAAATCCGCGCCCGCGGAACTTTCAATGACTGTTCGTCCACCAAGAAACTCGTTTCAATGGGCCCCCGCATCAATTCACCGGATCGGGAAAAAAAACGGGCCACGCTGGTCTGGTCCTGATGTCGTGTCAGCGTGGCGAGGCTTAGTGAGTCGCTGAACACGCCAAATCCGGCAGCGAGTTTCGTTTCCCTCAACCATCCCGGAGACCAGGCGACAGCCAGTCGCGGGGAGAAGAGCATGTCGCGCACGATCTGGTCCCAATCGGTCCGCAGGCCTGCCTCGACCAAGAGTCCTTCCCGCGGAGTCCAGCGGTCCTGGATATAAAGCGTGGATTCGAAGTTCTTCTTGGACAACAGTCCGTCGCCCGTGAAGGAGACCTCCCGGGCGATGGAACCGTCCGTACGCAACACGACATAGTCGTGCCGTCCGGCTTTCTGGTCAAAGCCGCTGCGCTGCAAGTCGGCTCCCACCTTGAGTTGGTGCTGGCCGGCGGCTTTCCACGGCGGTAGGAAGGCGTTGGCGATCCACTGCTCGCGGCGTGTGTCCCGGTCCAGGTCGACGAAGTAGTTACCGCGGCGGCCGGATGGGGAAATTTCATACGTCTGGGAACCTAAGGGGGTCTCCCGTGTCGAGCCGCGGCTCAGAGCGAAGCCGAATTCGACGAGCGCGCCACGTTGGAAATAGATCTGTTCCTTGACCGTTGCCATGTGGAGAGTCCGCCGGCGATGGATGGTCGTCTCCTGCGGGTCGAGAAACGACAGGCCGTGATGGTCGTCGTCTCCGTAGTTCACCAGGAAGCTACCCGTCAGAATGTTGGCCGGTGTGAGGTTCACCTGAAAACGGCTCAGGTTGCTCGTCGTGAAACTTCGGGTCTGGTCTTTGCCCGGCGGCAGTTCCTTGACGATGTCGAGATCATAGAACGCATCAAAACCGTTCTGAAACCAGGCCCTGCCACGCGCGATCGGCCCGGAAACGGTAAGGCGTGGCGTCCATTTGTTGAGGAGCAGCCCGCGTTCCGTCGACACGCCCGGGATAAAATTCGTCGCCCCAAATCGCCACCGGTCGTCCCCCATTCCCGTTTTGATGTCGAGAGAGCCGGCGCTCCCCCGGCCCTTGTCGGCCGCAAACCGTGCGCTTTCCAGATCCAGACTGCGCACCGCATCGATGCTGAGGCGAGCCTCGAACAGTCCGGTCACGGGGTCGGAGATATTGAAGCCATCCAGGTTGAAGTTCGTCTGTTCGCTTGCACCTCCGTTGAAGTGAAGCTGCCCG
The DNA here is from genome assembly GCA_016880505.1 of Bryobacterales bacterium. GTDB lineage: Bacteria > Acidobacteriota > Terriglobia > Bryobacterales > Bryobacteraceae > JAEHDI01. Next base: position 8,069 of record JAEHDI010000533.1, read on the forward strand.
CTATTGTCCTGCACCACACCGGAGAAGAGCGGGAGCGCGCTCCGGACATCCTGGGAGGCGGGATAAGGCACCTCTAGGATCTCCACACTGTTGAGTTGCTTCTGTTCCGTCGTGTCGGCAGGGTCGATCACTGGCGCGGAGTAGACGACGTCAACCGTCTCGACGAACTCCCTCAGGTGGTTAAGCGTAACGGTGACTTCGTTGACACCTTCGTTGAGAGTCATGGAGGCCCGCTCGACGACGAAAAAACCGGGCCGTTCGGCATGAAGGGCGTACTGGCCCGGTACCGGCAACCCGATCTCAAACCGTCCCTGACTGTCTGAGACGATGGACGGCGCCTGGACGAGACCGGGCTGCCGGAATTCCACTCGTGCTCCGGGCACGACCGCTCCGTTTTCGTCGACCACCCTGCCGTTCACCCTCACTTGAGCCTGGAGAGCGGTCGTCAAGACGGTCAGCAGGAGCGCCGCCCGCAGACAGCCGCCTCTCCGGGCAGGAGCAGCCCGCATGCTTTCATTGTAATGCCCGGGTCCGCTGTGCCTGATCGGTACAATGTAGGTAGGTATGTGGCGCACGGCGACCGCGCTTGCGTTGTTCGTCATCACCCTCCCGGCCGTGACCGGTGGGGATTATCGGAGCGCGAAGCGCAAGATCGACCAGATCCAGACTGACCGGGCGCCGTCCGGAACGCGGATCACGTTGACTGCAAATGAGTTGAACGCCTGGGTTCGAGCCGAAGTACCGCCTTCGGTCCGGGGGGCCATGCGGAGTCCGACGCTTGAACTGGGCTATGGTTCCGCAACCGGCTCTGCCTGGATCGACTTCGTGAAGTTGCGGACGGCGCAGGGTTCGCCGCCGGGCTGGCTCCTCCGGACGCTGCTTGACGGCGAGCACCCCGTTCGGGTCATGGCCCACGTCCGTTCCGGTGCGGGACGAGCGGTCGTTGATGTTCAGGACGTCGAGATTTCGGGCTTCGAAATCAGTGGAAGGGCGCTTGACTACATGGTCCGGAATTTTCTGCTCCCGCGCTACCCGAATGCAAAGATCGGTGAACCTTTCGAGATGGGGCACCGTATTGAGCGGCTGGACATCGCCCCGGCTGGCGTCGGAGTGGTTATCGGGAAGTAGCGATCCTTTCCGCTACCTGCTTTCCCATTCGCACACAGTCAGGAACCCCGATGCCGTAGTATGCGTTGCCGACGAGATGCACCCCGGGCGTGCCGGAGAGGCGGGCTTCGATTTCCTCCACTCGTTTCTGATGACCCACGGTATACTGCGCCATCGAGCGGGGCCATCGGGCCACTCGCCAGAACATTGGTTGGGAGTGCACTCCCAGGATCTCGCGCAACTCCTCGCGCACAGTTTCCACCAGCGCGTCGTCGCCCTCCTGAAGGGACGCGTTGCTGTCGCCGCCGAGGAAACACCTTAGCACAACCTTATCTTCGGGCACGCGATGGGCAAATTTCGTTCCGACCCATGTGCCTGCCATGACGCGCTTCCGCTCGCGCTTCGGCACCAGGAATCCGAAACCGTTCAGGCGGCAGTCGAACGTACTTTTCGCGTACCCCAGGGAGATGGTGATCGACGAGTTATAGGGAATTGCCGCAAGTAGATCCGCCAGCGGATTGTCGAGCGGCCGGATCACCTCGCCGGCTTCATGCGCCTGGCAAGCAAGAATGACGTGTCTGGCGTCCAGGGAGCCGTCGGAAAGCACGACGCGGTAGCCGTCGGCATGCCGCTCCACAGCGAGCGCATCGGCCTCGATCACATTGATTGAATGCCCTGCCGCCGAAACCAGAGTGTTGATCAGCTTGCCCAACCCGCCGCGCAGCGTCTGAAACAAAGGAGGATTTCCCTCCTTCCGCCGCATCTTGCGCCGTTCCGCCAGCACCCCTCGCGACAGACTTCCGTACTTTTCCTCGAGTTCTACGAAACGGTTCAGTACGCTCGCTACGCTTAACTTCTCGGGATCGCCGCCGTAGACTCCGGCCAGTAACGGTTCGGCCAGATAGTCGACCGCTTCCTCGCCGTAGTGGTCTCGGATGAAATCCGCGACCGACCTGTCTTCGGACGGCGCGTTTCCCGGTCGCCGGAACACCTCCCAGCCCATGCGGAACTTCGTAGGCCAGCCGAGGAGCCGTGTCGAGACCATCGGCAAGATGCGAGTCGGCACCATCAGCATGAGCCCGTCGGGCATCGGGAGAAGCTTCCCGTCCTTAACCACATAGGTGACGCGCAACTCGTCGTTCGAGCCAATCACTTCGCCGGCAAGACCCAGTTCGCGAATGAGCTCAAGCGCCCATGGCTTGGCGGCGAGAAAACTGTCGGGGCCCGCTTCGAGCAGGCAACCGTGCGCTGAATCCGTTCGGACCACTCCGCCGAGGTACGGACGCCGTTCCACAATCGTGGAGGGTATGCCGGCCTTAGAGAGGTGATACGCGGTGGACAATCCCGAGACGCCCCCGCCGATGATTACTACGGCCCGCATCTCAGGGCGTGAGGAGTCTCTCCCTGGCCACGGCAGCCAGTGTGGCGATGAATTTAGTTGAGGCGTTGAGGGACTCGGTTCGTTGGAGCCGGACGCCGCGCTCTGTCGCGTAGCTCCGGAAGAGGACGTCGACATCGTATAGGATCTCTACATGATCGCAAACGAAACCGATCGGTGCGAGTACGACATCCCGGATGCCGTCCCGGGCGTACTGGTCGATTCGAGACTCCACGGTCGGGCCGAGCCAGCTCTCCTCGGTCATACCCTGGCTCTGATAGGCGAAGTCCCAGTCCGCCAACCCGCAGCGTTCAGCTACCGCTTTCGCCGTGGCTCTCGCCTCGGTGTCGTAAGGATCGCCCTTTTCGAGGATTCGCTCCGGCAGCGAGTGTGCGGTGAAGAGAACCGTCGGGCAGGGGAGCAACGGCTTGAGCCGCTCTGCAAACGCCTCCACAAGAAGCGGATGTGAATGGAAGCTCTTCGTCCAGGCGATCTCCGCGCGAACTCCCAGTTCCTGCTTTGCCTCCTGCGTCCTCCGGAAATACAGCCCGACGCTCATGCGTGAATACTGTGGAGCCAGGCAGATGGCGACGATGCGGTCCACGCCGTCCGTCCTGATCTCTACCAGGGCTTCCCGGATGAACGGGCGCCAGTTGCGCATCCCCAGGTAAACCTTGACCGGACAGCCTTCCTCCGCGAGCTTGCGATCGAGCGCCTCTGCCTGCTCTCGCGTGCGGGCCAGCAGCGGTGAACTCCCCCCGATCAGAGCGTATCGCTGCCGGATTTCCTCGACGATGTGCGCTGCGAGCGCCCTTCCGCCCCGGACCAGACTGAGGTACGGTTCGATGTCTTCCAGCCGTTCGGGCGCGCCGTGTGCCAGGAGCAGAACGGCCTGCTTCATGGGCGGAATTCGCGAACCATCTGCACGACAGCCTTGACGTTGTCTACTGGCGTCTCAGGCAGAATGCCATGACCGAGGTTAAAGATGTGTCCTGGGCGGGTCCCGGTGCGTTTCAGCAGTTCGTGGACCTTTGCCTTGAGTTCGGGCAGAGGTGCGAACAGCGCCGCCGGGTCGAGGTTGCCCTGAATCGCCGAGCGGTAACTGATGTCCATCCACGCCTGGTCGATGTTGATGCGCCAGTCGACGCCCATCACGTCGCCGCCTGCCGCGTGCAATTCGCGGAAAAAGCCCGCCGCGCCCGTCCCGAAATGAATCACCGGAACGCCGCTGGAGCGAATGCGCTCGATCAGCGCCCGGGAATAGGGCGCCACAAAGCGCACATAGTCGTCCGGACCAAGCGCGCCGACCCAACTGTCGAAAACCTGGATGGATCGCGCGCCGGACGCCACTTGCATGAGGGCGAACGGCCCAAGCACGTCCACCAGTTTTCCCATCAGCCGCCGCCATAGCGTCTCATTGGAGTACATCATCTGCTTAGTGCGCAGAAAAGTCCGCGAGGCGCCGCCTTCGATCGTGTAGCTGGCGAGCGTGAATGGCGCGCCGACGAAGCCGACCACCGGCACCTTGCCACCTAGCGACTTGACGACAGTCTGGATTGCTTCGCCGACGTAGCCGAGTTCGTCGGTATTGGAGATGGAGAGCGTATCCACGTCCTGCGAGGTCCGGACAGGGTTTTCGATTACCGGCCCCTCACCCGCCGCAAACCGCAGCTTCATCCCCATGGGCTCAACCGGCAGAAGCAGATCGGCAAAAATTATAGCGGCGTCGACGTCAAGAATCTCAACCGGCTGAAGAGTGACGGTCGCTGCAAGGTCCGGTCTCTTGCAGATATCCAGGATCCCGTGTTTCGCTCGGATATCCCGGTATTGTTTCATGTATCGACCTGCTTGCCGCATGAACCACACCGGGCGCACGTCCGTCGGCCGGCGGCGGCAAGCATCGAGAAAGCGGCTGTTCATTGAAGCCACGCGCATGCCAGTTCCGATCTGTCTTCGCATGTGAACGCGCGAAGTCCCTGAGGTTTGTGTTTAGCCGCCCATCCGCGGCCGAGAATGAAGAATGGTTTCGTCCAGGCCTCGCTATCGAGCGCCTTTTTCGCGATGACCGAGACAGACAGCATTCCCGGTGCGGGGTATCCGCTCCGGGGATCCATGATGTGGCTGTAAACCTTGCCCTCCGCCTCGAAGAACTTCTCATAGTCTCCCGACGTGGACATGGACTCGTCTTTGAGGTAGACCTCTTCAATCGTTTCGTTCCATTCACGGGGGTGACGGATCTTCACCTTCCAGCCCTTGTCGCCGGGTGGCGTCCCGATGCCATAAATCGTGCTTCCGCCGGCGGACACGAGTGCCGAGGTGATCTTGAACTCCCTGATGCGGGCGACCATACGGTCCACGGCATAGCCTTTGCCTATCCCGCCCGGATCCAGGTCGACACCGCGGCGCAGAAAGTGGACCGTCCGGTTCTCCCGGTCGAGTTCGATGTTTCTGTACCCCACTGCGGGGAGCACCGCTGCGATTTCCTCCTTCATTGGCAGCCGCCCTGTGCCCTTATAGAAGCCCCAAACCCGCATCAGGGGACCGACGCTGACGTCGAACGCCCCCTCGCTCGCGCGGCTATAGGAAAGGCACGCCTCCAGCAACTCGAACAACTCCGGACTCACCCGGACCGGCCGTTCGGCGGCGCTCCGGTTCACCTCACTCCATTCACTTTGAGGGCGGTAGTTGGACAGCATCCGGTCCAACCTTCGCACTTCGTCAAACGCCGCCTGAGACGCGGACTGTAACTGCTCCTGGTCATCGCCGTACAGAACCACCGTGTAGGTGGCTCCCATCGCATCGGCGGTGTCCTCGAGCCGAAGTAACTCCTCCCCGCAAAGAAGCGCGGGAAACAATAACAAAAGTACCACAAAATGTTTCATTTTTATGGTTCTTTTTCGTCCGAAACCTCCGGTTGCGGGCGGCCTTTCCTCGTTCGCCTGAGCAGCTTCTCCAGGCGCCGGCTGTCCGACACAAAGGCATCCGCCTCGAAATGAAGATCCGGGACGCGGAACAGCCGGAGCCGCGTGGCAAGCTTCCGGCGCAGGAACCCCCGGGCGCCGTCCAGTGCCGTCATCGCTTGCTGGCGTGCCTGCTCCCCGCCTCCGAGATGGACCCGAATCTGGGCGCGGCGCATGTCTGGGGTGATGAGGACCTCGGTGATATCGATACCGCCTAATCGCGGATCTGCCATCTCGTAGCCGATGATCTCAGCCAATTCTTCACGGATTGCCTCGGAAACGCGCTGCGTGCGATGCTCGTCCATGCTGCTTCACTCCAGCCACTCGACCGTCGCACCCACCAGAGCGGCCCCGAGCAGAGACGACGCCTCCCGCTCGACCGATTGCAGCACCCGCTCTGCATGCGTGTGCTCGCCCGAGACGGTGACCGCAGCCACAACCGCCCTCTGCCACAGGTCCTGGCAATCGATTTCGGCGACCGCAACGTTGAACTTGTGCCGGAGGCGGTCCTTCAACCCCTGCACTACATGACGCTTGTCTTTCAGGGAATGGGCGTGTTCAAGCCTCATCTCGAGGGTGAGAACGCCGATCGTCGCCATATTGGGCGCCCGGAGTGGGAACCATGGTGATACGACCCACCCGTCCCAGTCCCCGGTCTATACCAATGCTTCTGCTGCCACTTGCTCGGTCACGAAGGCTTCAATTACGTCGCCAGGCTTGACGTCACCAAAGTTTTCAAGCGACACGCCGCACTCCATCCCGGACTTTACCTCGCTGACGTCGTTCTTGAATCGTCGCAGGGAACCGACCCGTCCGGTGTGAACGACCACATTGTCGCGAAGCACCCGGACCTCGCTGTCCCGAGTGACCGTCCCGTCGATAACCTGACAGCCGGCCACAATACCGACCTTCGTAATGCGGAAGACTTCCTTGACCTCGGCGCGCCCCCGGAAGACCTCGCGGTAGACGGGCTCCAGCATGCCTGTCATGGCCCTCTTCATCTCGTCTACAAGGTCGTAAATGATGGTGTGAAGCCGTATGTCGACTTTTTCGTTTTCAGCCACCTGTGCGGCGTTTCGCTCCGGCCGGACATTGAAGCCGATAATAACGGCGTTCGAGGCGGAGGCCAGCAGCACGTCAGTTTCGGTGATCGCGCCAACGCTGGCATGCAACACCCGGACTCGAACTTTGTCGTTGGAGAGCTTTTGCAGCGTGTCGCTGAGGACCTCTGCGGTGCCACCGACATCTGTCTTCAGAATGATCGGAAGCTCCTTGACCTCACCCGCCCTGATCTGCTCGTGGAGCTGGTCGAGGGTGACACGGCTGGACCGTGCCATCGCCTGTTCGCGGGCTTTTGCCTCCCGGTAGATTACAATCTGTTTGGCCTTGGCCGTGTCTGTGACCATCTGGAACGTGTCGCCGACCTCGGGCAGGGACTCGAGGCCGATCACCTCCACCGGCATCGAGGGCCCCGCTGACTTTACCGGCTCACCGCGGTCGTCGAACATCGCGCGGACTTTGCCGAATACCGACCCGCAAATGAAATAGTCGCCCACCGAAAGCGTGCCGTTTCGGACTAGCACGGTTGCCACCGGACCGCGTCCGCGATCCAGTTGCGCTTCCAGTACCGAACCCACGGCCGGCCGGGCAGGATTGGCCTTCAGATCCTGTATGTCGGCCACCAGAAGGATCATCTCCAGCAGCAAATCGAGGTTTTGCTTCGTCTTTGCCGACACTGGCACAACAACCGTCTCGCCACCCCACTCCTCGGGCAGGAGCCCACGGTCGGAGAGTTGTTGTTTGATTCTCTCGGGTTGCGCGTCCGGTCTGTCAATCTTGTTGATTGCGACGATGATCGGAACGCCGGCAGCCCGTGCATGGTCGATCGCCTCGAGAGTTTGCGGCATCACGCCGTCATCGGCGGCGACCACCAGCACAACGATGTCGGTTACCTTGGCGCCGCGGGCACGCATCCGCGTGAAAGCTTCATGGCCTGGAGTATCGATAAAAACGATCTTTCGGCCGTTCTTCTCGATGTGGTAAGCGCCGATGTGCTGGGTGATGCCTCCCGCCTCTCGTTCCGCCACGTTGGTCAGCCGGATGGAATCCAGCAGCGACGTCTTGCCATGATCGACGTGCCCCATCACCGTGACCACCGGCGGCCGCTTCAGCAGATCCTGCTCCGCCTCGGCCTGCCCGACCTCTTGCACCGCCTCCTCTTCGTAGCTAAGCCGCGTTGAGGTCGCGCCGAACGCCTTCACGAGTTCCTCGGCCAGTTGCAGGTCCAGGGTTTGATTGATGGTCGCGAAGATCTTCCGCTCCACCAGTTTCTTGATCACCAGGTTTGCCTTCAGCCCAAGCTTTTCAGACAGCTCTTTTACGGTGATGCCTTCGGCGACGGTGATCTGCCGGTTCAATGAAGGCAGAACGACCGGCACGTCGCGCCGCGACGGACGAAGTGTTCTTTCCTCGCGTTCGCGCTCCCGCTCCCGTTCCGCCGGAGTACGAGCACGGCGGTCGCCCGGGCGGCGCTGTTCTGTTGGTACGGGTGGCGGCGGTTCCAGCCGCGCTGAAGTCGGATGAAGAGGGCGGCCTCTGGCCACCCTGCCCGGGGCTCCCGGTGATGGCCTGGTCATCAGCGGCTGGCCCGGCCGGATGGGTCCCCGATAGATCGGCTGGCCCGGAACCGGCGCTGTCGCAGGGCGACCCGGCCGCGGCTGTGGTTGTCCTGGAACCGCTTTGGTCTGGGTTTGAGTAAGCCGAGCTACCAAGTCGGGGCGCGGTGGCACGACGGGACGCACCGCCGGCTGTCCTGCCAAAGTCGATTTCGCCTGGGACCGCGGCGCGTGAGTGACAGTGGCCGCTTGGGGCAGGGGTGCCTGTGGTGCGGCGGGGACCTCGACGGACGGAACAGATGATCTTACGATCTCTGGTTTTACGGGAAAAGGCTGCCGCGGCCCGGTCAAGATTTGTCCCGGACGGGGAGCCACCGGCAGCGGTTTCGCCGCCACGACTGCCGGCCGGCCGGGTCCGCTCGCTACCACCGGCGTTGGGGGCGCGGGGGGCGTCGGAATTGCATCCGGCGTGACGGCAACCGGCTGAGCGGAATGGCCGCTGCCCGCGAGCGGCGGACGCAATCTTTGGGGCGCCGTTCTTGATGCGAACGGCGAATCTTTGGGAGGTCCGGCGTCCAGCGGCGGGACAGTGGTGGGCGCCAGGCTCTCGACAGGCGCAACCGTATTGGGTCGTATTTCCGCCGACGTATCCGTGCGAGCTATGATTTGCTCGATGGCCTCTTCGGACGGGCCGATTTCCGGCGCCGTCTCCCCTTCGGTAATCTCGGGCTCTGCCTCGACCGGTTCCTCTACGAGCAGGCCGAAGTACCTGCGCAACTTGTTGGCGATATCGTCCTCTAGTGAGCTGGAATGCGTCTTCTTCTCCGTGATCCCGAACTCAGGGAGCAGATCAAGCAGCTTGTTGGGCTTTACCTCCAGCTCCCGCGCCAACTCGTTGATTCGGATCTTACTCATAAAACAAATTTCGCGGGCAGCCTCCGTTTACACAGAACCTGCCCATGGGAAAACCCCCTTCGCGGTACTCCGACAAGCCAACTGCAACCGGGCACACTACTAATGCAATCCTACTCCGCGTTCTTTATCGTATCAGATTCCCCGTCATTCGACCCATTTTCCCGTTGTTTCGACTCATCTTCGGGTGCGGAAGCCCCGCTGTCAGCCGGTTCCCCCTCAGACACGGCTATTTCAGGCATCTGCGAATCCCCGTGCGTCGCAACTGCATTGGACTGTTCGCTCCCAGCGGGTATCGCTTCGGCCGCTGGCTCTGCTTGTTCCTCAGAGACTTCGCCGGGCGGCATCGATTCAATCGCCGCCGTCACCGCCGCAACAGCTTCCGGTGATCCCGCCATCGCCTCTTCGTATTGTCCGTAGTAGTTGTTGACGGCGACCTGGATCTTTTCCACCATCTTGGGCCCGATACCGGGAATCTCTTCGAGTTCCTCCGGCGTCATGGCCCCGAGCTTTTCGACGGTCGCCACCCCAGCCTCAAGCAACTTTTCAACGGTCTTCTCCGTGAGGCCCTGGTCGATGAGAACTGAGACCGGAGCGCCAGGGACCACCAGAGCCGCCATTTGCGACTCAACTTCCTGACGCTTCTCCTCTTCGCTCTTGATGTCGATCCGCCAGCCCAGCAGTTTGGCGCACAGGCGGACGTTCTGGCCCTTCTTCCCGATGGCAAGTGATAACTGTGAATCGTCGACGATCACTTCCATGTGTTTATCGCCGCCCTCGATCACCGTCACCCTCGAGATCTTTGCCGGGCTGAGGGCGTGAGTGGCGAATACCACCGGATCGTCGGAGTATTCGATGATGTCGATTTTCTCGCCGCGCAGTTCGCGGATGATCGACTGCACTCGCATGCCCTTCATCCCGACGCAGGCCCCAACGCAATCGACGTCCCGGTCACGGCTCCAGACGGCGATCTTCGTGCGTTCACCCGCTTCCCGTGCGCAGCCCTTGATCACAACCGTGTTGTCGTAGATTTCCGGGACTTCCTGTTCGAAGAGCCGCATCACCAACTCTGGCGCCGCCCGGGAGACAATCAGGCCGGCGTTCTTCCCTGCTTTTTCGACGCTCCGGATCACGCAGCGGAAGCGCTCTCCCACGCTGAAGCTCTCCAGCTTTGACTGTTCTTTCTTTGGTAAGCGAGCTTCGGTCTTACCGAGGTCGACTACAAGATCCAGTCCCTCAACCCGCTTCACCGTGCAATTGACCAGTTCGCCGACCCGTCCTGAGTACTCCTGGTAGATCGTCTCGCGCTCCGCCTCCCGCACCTTTTGCAGGATGACCTGCTTGGCGGTCTGGGCGGAAATCCGGCCCAGCAGGTCGGTCGGTTTGGGAACACGCACCTCCGTACCCAGTTCGGCGGCTGGATCAATCCGGCGCGCCTGCTCCACAGTGACTTCCTTTACCGGATCCTCAACGTTTTCGACTACCTTGAAGACGGCGAAGATCTGAATGGACCCCGCTCGCTGATCGAAATCCGCAACGAGTTCCTCCTCGGTCCGGAAATGCTTCCGTGCCGCAGCAAGCATCGCGTCTTTGACCGCGTCCAGCACGATTTGCGGATCGATGCCCTTCTCCTTGCTCAGAATCTCAATAGACTGGTAGATCGTTCCCAAAACGAAACCTCTGCTTCTTCCTGAATGTCAGGAGATTACCACTCGAACTTCAGATTCGCCCTCTGGACCTGCTGGAGGCCAATGCGGACCTGCTTCCCCGGGGCAGGCTCGATCGTGACAACGCCATCGGCGACGCCCGCCAATGTCCCCTCCCAAACCTTCCGGTTTTCTACCGGCTCACGAAGCACAATCTTCGCCTTCTTGCCCTGGAACCGCTCAAAGTCTCTTGCGCCGGTAAGCTTCCGTTCCACCCCCGGCGAACTGACTTCCAGCGTATAACGCCCCCCGCGCACCACATCTTCGACGTCCAGTACGGCGCCGACCTGCTGCGAAATCGATTCGCAATCGGCATGCGTAACGCCGGATGGTTTGTCAATGAAGATCCTCAGCCTGCGGCCGTTGCCGGCCCCCGCCATCTCGACATCGACGATCTCGATCCCTTCCGAGTCTCCGACGCGCCGGGCGATCTCCCGGACCTTATCGATCACCGTTTCGTGCATGTCTCGTGCTTCGTGTCCAACAAAAAAGTGGGCTTTCGCCCACTTTTGGTGCCCGACACCCAACCTCATTATACCTGACTCCGGCAGGTCCGCGGCTGCACCTGTCCGCCGGTTCAGCCTAAGTTCAGAACATCCTTCAAGGTGCCCGCTTCTTGCTGGATCTTCTTCTGCAACAGCATGATGCCGTAAATGAGCTGCTCGGGCCTCGGTGGACAGCCAGGCACGTACACGTCCACTGGAATGATCTGGTTGACCGGAATAAGCGCGTAATTGCTAAAGACCCCGGTCGAGGTAGCGCAGGCTCCCATCGAGATCACCCACTTCGGCTCAGGCATCTGTTGATAGAGCTGGCGGATCACCGGCGCCATCTTGTTCGATACCCGCCCCGCGATGATCATCAGATCGGATTGCCGCGGAGATCCCCGGAAAACTTCGGCCCCGAATCGAGCGATATCGAAGCGGGAAGCGCTCATCGACATCATCTCGATCGCGCAGCAGGCCAGTCCAAATGTCATCGGCCAAATCGAGTTCTTGCGAGCCCAGTTGATCGCTTGGCCCAACGTGGTGGTTACGACCCCGTCCGAGAGCGCTACGAGGCTCTCTTCATCGACGCGTGCGAAGAAATTCTCGGGCACGTCCGAGACCCCAGTCATGTTGAAGCGGGCCGAGGCGTCCAATCCCATACCTCTATTGTCTCATGCCCATCCAGCGCAGGAGACGGCTCTGTTCGGATAAAATGTTTAGAACAATTGCCGGCGGCTGGCCGTCCGCAACCATCCGATCACATTCATGTCCACGCCAACTTTGTCGTTTGTGCCGTCGAAGAATCACGAAGAGGCACTCAATCGCGCCGCTTCTCTGTTCGGGATCGAGCGCGAGTACTGGGACGTATTCGGGAATCGCGTCGTCACCCGGCCGGACGTGATTGCCGGGGTCCTCCAAGCGTTGGGAGTGCCCTGCGATACGCAGGAGTGTCTCGATCGCGCGATGGAGGAACGACTGTGGTGCTCCTGGTCGCGGCCCTTGCCCGCTGTTCTCGTGGTCAGCGAAAACGCACCCGCGCTGGAGCTCCCGCTGACGATCCCTGACGAGGCGGCTGGCTGGCCGGTCGCGGTGGAATTCCGTCTGGAGGATGGTACCCATAAGAGCCTCGATCTACGCGTAGATGGCCTTCCCTTCGTGGAGGCGGCCGAGCTCCGGGGACGCCTCTTCCGGAAGGTTCGAGCGTTGGTGCCGCTCCGCATTCCTCTTGGCTACCACGACGTACGTGTTCAAGTCCGCGGAGACCATGGCCCGGTTTGCGCCACGATGCGTTTGATTGTGACGCCTGATCGGGTCTGGCTTCCGTCCAGTCTGGCTTCGGGCAGGCACGCCGCGGGAGTAGCGGTCAATCTCTACGGACTGAGGTCGGAGCGGAACTGGGGATGCGGAGACTTCTCCGACCTCCAACGCATCGTGGATTGGGCAGCAGAGGATGCCGGTGTGGAGTTCGTGGCGCTCAACCCTCTTCACGCCATTCACAACCGCCAGCCGTACAATACAAGCCCTTACCTCCCCGTTTGCATTTACTACAAGAACCCTATTTACCTGGACATCGAGTGTGTGGAGGACTTTCGGACCTCTGCGGAGGCAATCGCGGACTTCTCCTCGCCGGAAGTACAAGCCGAGATCTGCGCCCTTCGAACGGCGCCATTCGTCGAGTACGAGAGGGTCTATGCTCTGAAACTTCGCTTTCTGCGGCTCGCATTCCATGAATTTTCCCGAAGCGCCGCCGCCCACTCCGTTCGCGCCGAGGCGTTTCGACGATACTGCGAGCACGAGAGCGACCTTCTGGATCGTTATGCCACTTTCTGCGCCCTAGACGAGTGGATTCACGCCCGCAATCGCGACGTGTGGGTGTGGACCGAGTGGCCGCTCGAGTACCAGGATCCTGAGTCGGAAGCGACCCGGCGCTTCGCTGCGGAAAACGCCTCCCTGGTGCTCTTTCACAAGTACCTTCAGTGGCTGGCGGACCTGCAACTTCGGGAAGCCCAGGAACACGCGCGCCGGCAAGGGCTCTCAATCGGGCTCTATCACGATCTAGCGCTGGCGACGGATCGCTTCGGGTCGGACTTCTGGGCACACCGCCGCTGTTACGTGTCCGGCTGCCGGGTCGGTTCGCCGCCGGATGCGTTCGCGCCGGAGGGCCAGGATTGGGCTTTCCCGCCGCCAAATGCCGAATACCACAGCGAGACCGGCTACCGGTTCTTCGTAGAGTCGATTCGCCGGAACTGCCGTCACGGCGGCGCGCTACGCATCGACCACGTGATGCGGTTCTTCCGCCTTTTCTGGATCCCGGACGGGGGGCAAGCCGCGGACGGCACGTACGTGTTGGAGAAACATGGAGATCTGTTGCGCATCCTCGCGCTGGAAAGTGTAAGAAACCAGGTTCTGGTGGTCGGAGAGGACTTGGGCACGGTAGCTCCCAAGATTCGCGAAGAACTCGACCGCTTCGGGATACTGAGCTACCGGCTGCTCTATTTTGAGAAGAATGAGCAGGACGAATTCCGAACTCCCGACGAGTATCCCCCCCAGTCTCTGGCATCGATCACGACACACGACCTCCCGACGCTAACCGGGTTCTGGTTGGGGAGAGACATCGAGGCACGGCGGGTCGCCGGTCTGCTCGGCAACGGTGATGCCTATCAAAGACAGCTTGGAGTGCGCGCTCGCGAAAAGCAGAATTTGCTGGACGTGCTTTTGCGATGTGGAGACCTGCCGGAACGGTTCCCCCGGAACTGCGCGGACGTGCCGGAACTCTCGGGAGAACTCCACAACGCGGTCGTTGGATTTCTCGCGTCCACGCCGTCAATGCTGATGTTGCTCGCCCTGGAGGATCTGACGAAGGAGACGGATCAGCAAAACTTGCCCGGCAGCACTTGGCAATACCCGAACTGGCGCCGTAAAGTGAAGTTCACCGTCGAAGAATTTCGGAGCGACCCGCAAGCGCGTGACTTCACTGCCATGTTGCGCGGTTGGCTGCGGAGGACCAGCCGCCTGATGCGAGACGACTGAAACCTTAACCCTCCTCGGCCGCGCCGGGTGGAATCGCACTCAATTGCGCTTGTATAGTAGAGGACATCGGATCCGGTGCGCGGTCCGATTGTGATTACCGTTGCGGTTCGGGTGTTTGGATGGACGGTCAGTTACCCGAGAACGAGGAACAGAGGCTAGCGGAGTTACAGAGCTATGTCGTTCCGGACGTTCTCTCTGGTGCTGTTTTCGACCGCCTGGCTGGGCTGGTAGCCCGCCTGTTCGGTGTGCCGTTCGCCGCTATCACTGTCATAGGCCGCGACAGCCAGCTCATCAAGGCTTCACACGGGCTCAGTATCCGCGAGATTCCGAGAGCTTCTTCCTTCTGCGCCCGCACAATTTTGTCCGATCAGGTGATGGTGGTGCCCGATGCCCTTGGGGACGACCGTTTCCAAACCTGTCCGCTCGTGACCGGGTCACACAAGGTCCGGTTTTACGCCGGGGTCCACCTGCGGACTCCCACCGGAGCGAACGTCGGGACTCTTTGCATCATGGACACCACGCCGCGCGAACTCGATCCGCCTCAGATCGCCGCGCTTCGTGATCTTGCCGGTATGGCCATGGCGGAAGGGGAGCTTCGGGCCTCGGTCGCCAAGACCATCGCCGCCGCGGAAAACCCCGGGTTCGGCGATGACCGCTATCGCGAATTGTTCGAGAACGCAAGCGACGTCGTCTATACCCACGACCTTCACGGCAATTTCACGTCAGCCAACAAGGCAGCCCAGCGCATCACCGGCTATAGCCGCGAAGATGCCCTGAAGATGAACATTTTTCAGGTTCTTGACCCGGAGTCTCAGCGCCTTACCCTCGAGATGATCCAGCAGAAACTCGGTGGTGCGCCGCAGACGACCTATGAGGTCACCATCGTCACGAAAGACAACCGGCGAATCATTCTGGAAGTGAGCACCCGCCTGCTCTTCCGCAAAGGTATCCCGGTCGGCGTCCAGGGGATCGCTCGCGACATCACGGAGCGAAAAAGAGCCGAGGCGCAATTGCGGCTGTTGAAATCCGTGGTCGTGAATTCCAACGATGGCGTCATGGTGGCTGAGGCGGACCCGGATGACCCCCTCGGCTCGCGCATCGTCTACGTCAACGATGCGTTCTCCCGAATTACCGGCTACTCGGACGTGGAGTCCGCGGGCAGGACTCCCCGAATCCTTCACGGCCCGAAAACCGACGAGGCGGTCCTGGATCAGATATGTGCCGCCGTCCGCCGCTGGGAAACGGCCCGGGTTGAACTGATTCACTACCGTAAGGATGGCTCCGAGTTCTGGGTCGACCTGAACATCATTCCGATCGTCGACGAGCGTGGCGCCTTCACCTATTGGGTTTCCGTATTGCGAGAGACGACCGATCGAAAGCGGGCCGAAATACTGGAGCGGGACCGCAACCAGGTTCTTGAACTTGTAGCCAGCAACGGTCCTTTGGAAACCGTACTCGCGAGGTTGGCGAATCTGGTTGAGAACCAGTGCTCCGATCTCCTCTGTTCGGTCCTGCTGGTGCGCGACGGACGTCTGCACCCCGGCGCCGCGCCGAGCCTTCCACAGCCGATTGCCGACGCCTTTGACGGGCTTGATGTGACGACTGCCCTCGGACCATGCGAGACGGCACTCCTGGGCAAACCGCTCCTGATCCCGGATCTGGCTGTCGATCCGCTTTTCCGGCGGGAGGCCGGACTGTTTCGGAATCTCGGCCTGCGCTCTTGCTGGTGTTCCCCCATCCTGTCGGGCGATGGTAGGGCTCTCGGGGTGTTTGTGATCTACCTTCGAGAGCAGCACGAACCCTCTCCCGCTGTAATCGAACTCGTGGACATGGCCGGCCGCTTGGCAGCGGTAGCCGTCGAACAGCGTCAACTGAATGACAGGCTGGCCTACCAGGCCATGCACGATGCCCTTACGGGTCTGCCCAACCGGTTTTTGTTTGAGGACCGGCTTCATCAGGCGCTCGACCAGGCTACGCGTCATGGTTGGCACGTCGCGGTGCTGTTCATCGACCTCGATCGCTTCAAGCAGATCAACGATACCCTCGGACACGCCATTGGCGACGCCCTGTTGCAGCAGGTATCGAGACGCTTTGAGAGTTGTCTGAGGCGTACCGACAGCCTTGGCCGGATGGGCGGTGACGAGTTCCAGTTGATTTTGACCGAGCTTCGAGACCCTTCCGATACTACGCGGGTCGCGCAGAAACTACTTGATGCTCTGAAGACCCCGTTCAAGGTGGATGCATTCGAGCTGTTCGTGACCGCCAGCATTGGCATTAGCGTCTTCCCCAGGGATGGGCGTGACTCGGTTACGTTGCTCCGCAATGCGGACAACGCAATGTACCGCGCCAAGAATCAAGGAAAGAACGTCTACCAATTCTTTACACCCGATCTGGGCGCCGCGGCTCTGGAGCAACTGGAATTGGAAAATGCCCTCCGCCGGGCGATGGCGAATGGCGAGTTGCAGTTGTACTACCAACCGCAACTGGCGATCGAAGGACCGCTTGCGGCACTGGAGGCGCTACTGGTTTGGAACCACCCGAAGCTCGGCGTCATATCGCCCTCCCAGTTCATCCCGGTGGCTGAGGAGAGCGGCCTGATTGTCGAGATCGGGGCATGGGTGCTGGAAGAGGCGTGCCGCCAAACCGTCGCCTGGCGGCAGGCCGGCTATGAGCCGGTGAAAGTCGCCGTTAACGTGTCCCCCGTCCAATTCGCCCGCGCGGATTTCGTCGAAACCGTGGCTCAGGTCCTCTCGCACAGCGGTCTCGATCCGTCGTTCCTGGAGTTGGAACTCACCGAGAGTGTCGTCATGCGGGATTTCGAGGAATCGAGCCGCCAGATGGAGCGGCTTCGGGCGCTCGGCGCCAGTATCTCGATCGACGACTTTGGCACTGGCTACTCATCGCTCAGCTACTTGCGGCGCCTGCCGATCGACACGATCAAAATAGACCGGTCGTTTGTCAAGGAACTCGACGTCGACTCCAATACAATGCCCCTGGTTCAGGCGATCGTATCGCTGGCGCATGGCTTGGGACTGGACGTCGTCGCCGAGGGAGTCGAGAGTGAGAACCAGATGGAAGCGCTGCGAGCGGTCGGGTGCGACAAAGTGCAGGGATATCTGCTCAGCGCGTCCCTGCCTGCCTCGCAGGTCGAGAGCTTGCTGATTCGCGGCGCCGGCATCCGATCCTGAGCTCATCGAAGAATTACGTCTCTGCTTTGGTTTCGTGGTAACATCAGAATCGCCCCGATCAGAAGGGGACCAGGAAGGTACAACTCTAGGGTCAACTCTGTTTGACGCGGCAAGGGGTCCGGTTCCGGACCCCTTTCGCTTTTCACGCTGCGCGACTCTTCAGAAACTTCAATCCCTCGAACGCAATGTCCTCGGGAGAGGGCGCCAGATCGCGCCAGATACACGCTGCCGCTGCAATCTCCTTAATGGTGAAACCAAAGCTTTCGATCACCAGCCAGCCGTCGTATCGGAGTTCGTGCAGCGCTCCGAAAACCCCTCTCCAGTCCACGTGACCACTCCCCGGAATTCCGCGGTCGTTCTCGCAGGCATGGACGTGTTTCAGGTGCTTGCCGGCGGTCCGGAACGCCGATCCGAGATCTTTCTCTTCGATATTCCCGTGGAACGTGTCCAGAGCAATGCCCACGTTCGGATGATTGACCTCATCGCACAGCGCCGCGGCGTCCGCGGCTGTGTTGAGAAAATACGTCTCAAAGCGGTTCAGCGGCTCGATCGTCATTACGACGCCATTTGTCGCTAGCGACTCGCCTAACGATTGAAGACCCTCCACCGCCCGCGTCCATTCATCCGCCGTTCTCCGGCGGCCGGCGAGGTTGCCGACCTGAGAGTAGAAGGGCCCCATGAAAATCCTCGCTCCGAGCTCCGCGGCAGTGCGGATTCCGTGCCGGAGAAAGTCTACCGTCTTCTTCCGGACTGCTGCGTCCTCGCTGATCAGGCTCAGGTCTCCCGTCAGAGCCGAGCAGAAGGTACACTCCAGGCCATTCTGTCCCAGGTTCCTGCGAATCTCTGCTGCCGGGAAGTCGTGAAAGTCGAACCGCGCAATCTCCACGCCATCGAATCCGCGCTCCTTGATGCGCGGGAGCAACGACAGGTGCGTACGGTCGAAGGCCGCGGTCCAGATGAGGGTGTTCGCTCCGAATTTCATGCGATGAACCCCGCGGCATCGGGATTGCCCGGTCCGAAGTGTTTCAGCATGACCAGGTTCTCGCTGTCGCTCCGGTTGGTGACAACCACGCCTTCCCGGGCGGCGGCGGTGGTTACGAAAACCTCATCTTTAGTCATCTGGCCATAGCGGATGAGTGTCGGCGTCTCGACCTCCATTTTGCCGATCGCTCCCCACCCGGCCACGACGATGGCGCCGAAGGCCGCTGCATCCCGAATCTTGACGGCGCGCCCGGGGAAGACCGTGAGTTCCTTCGCCGAGTAGTATGGCGTCGAGTATGCAATCCACTGCTCGGAATAGCCCTGTTCAGCCATCTCATCCTTGGGACGAACCGGTGCCGGGTGGAACAGCCGGTGTTTGGCGAACTCCGGATCGACGTTGGCCTCCCAATCGAGCATGTCGATGATGTAGTCAAGATCCTGATGATGCTCCGGAGGAACGTCTTTGACGAGTAGATCCCATGGCACCGGGCGCCCTTCGACCATCGACTGGAACATTCCGAACACGTCCGAATTCACTTGGGGCTCGTAGGTCACCAGCGATCCCGGCGCGTGCAGAATACCGGCATCGATCTGCCACCCGCTGCCAGGCTTCAGTTTGTACGCCCGGGAGTGATACAGGAGGCCGTTGTCACCCTCGTTCCATCGCTTGAGACACCGACGCACATCGTCCTTCGTCGTGCCCGGCTCGAGTCCCATGAACGTGTAAGGGAAGTTATTCTCTTTCACGTTGTACTGGGGAGGGAAGTAGTACGCTTCCGGCTTGCCTTTGCGGCCCACCCTGCGGGCATGTTCGTCCCCTTGGTGCATATGGTGGGGGATTGGTCCCAAGTTATCGAAGAACTTGCACAGCAGGTTCCAGCCACCCTGCTTGCGCATGACGTCGGCGCCGAGGAACTCGTCGCCGAGCGTCTCGATAGCTTCCTTCAGCAGCGCTCTCTTCCCGTTGGAGGCTATGTAGCTCAGTCCTTCGTCTTCGGGAGTACTAGGACCATTGTCAGCATTGGTCGTGGATGAAAACCAACGCTCGTCGATGCCGCCGCGATGCGCGCCCAAGGCATACAGGTCGCGGGGGTCAAGCTTCAGGCGTCCGCCCGGCATCAGGAAGGATCTCGGTACCCAACAAGGAGCTAGCCGGACGATTCCATCTCCGGCGGCGAGGGCATCTCGGATGACGGATGTATGAGACATGCTCTGAATGTACTGCGGGAGCCGGGTCTTGACAAGTTCCGCTGGAGAGTTCTGACTTCCGCTCCACGATGGTTAACTTCGTTCTGCTGACGGAAGTACTATTGATCTTCGTCGGCATCTCCGCTAACGTTGGCCTAAGGTCGGCTCCTGCGCGACGCTCCGATTTTGGGGAAAGGTAGAGCGAGCGCCGTATGCTGAATCCTCAACTGGGAACTTAAGACTGCACCCACTGGAGACTACTCAATGCAATCGCGAATACGGCTTGTGGCCGTCGTTTTCCTGCTGTTCGCTTCGTTTCTGGCTACTGGTTTTGCCGCGGCGCCCCCGGACGGCCAGAATCCGCCGGCACACGTGATCTACTCGGACCGGCACGACTCCTCTGCTCCGCTGCACACCATCAGGCCCAATCCGCCCAGGGCGGGTGAGATTCTCGAACTGCCGCGCAAGTGGCTGCCCAACCGGCCGGGTGTTACGCCTCCGGGCGAGACCGATTCCGTGGTGCAGAGCGCTCCTGGAACGGAGGCAGCGCCGACAACAACCGTGACCTTTGAGGGCGTCAACAATGTAAGCGGTGTTCTGCCGCCCGACACCGTCGGGGACGTCGGCCCGAATCATTACGTCCAGGCCGTCAACCTTGCCTTCGCCATCTACAACAAGAGTGGTACGAAGCTTTACGGCCCTGCGAATATCAACACGCTCTTCAGCGGATTCGGCGGCGCCTGCGAGACCCGCAACGACGGTGACCCGATCGTGCTCTACGATCACCTCGCCGACCGCTGGCTCATCAGCCAGTTCGCCCTGCCCAACTTCCCCTTCGGGCCGTTCTACCAGTGCATCGCGATTTCCCAGACACCCGATCCAACCGGCACCTGGTACCGGTATGGCTTCCAAATCAGCAGCAATAAGATGAACGACTACCCGAAATTCGCGGTCTGGCCGGATGGCTACTACATGTCGATGAACCAGTTCAACCAGGCAAGCTTGAGCTGGGGTGGCGCGGGCGCGGTGGTCTTCGAACGAGACAAGATGTTGCTCGGGCAATCCGCCCGGGCAGTGTATTTCGATCTCTACTCCACGGACCCGAATCTCGGCGGGATGCTGCCTTCGGATCTCGATGGCACGGCGCCGCCCGCCGGGACTCCAAACTACTTCGCGCAGATCGACGACAACGCTTGGGGCTACCCCGCCGATCAGCTGGAGATCTGGAAGTTCCAAACCAACTGGAGCCAGCCGGCATCGTCCACCTTTACACTCGCCAGGATCCTCCCAACAGCAAGTTTCGATGGCAACATGTGTGGAGGCTCCCGGAATTGCATCCCACAGCCGGGCGGTACCAAAGTGGACGCGATCGCGGACCGGCTGTTGTTCCGTCTTCAGTATCGGAACTTCGGCACGCATCAGACAATGGTCGCCAACCACACGGTGGACGTGAACGGCGCCGACCTCGCCGGCATTCGTTGGTACGAACTGCGAGACACAGGCTCCGGTTGGAACGTCTATCAGCAAGGTACGTACTCGCCGGACAGCACCCATCGCTGGATGGGTAGTATCGCGATGGACGGTTCCGGCAACATCGCCCTCGGATACAGCGCATCCAGTACCAGCGTCTCCCCGTCAATCCGATACACCGGACGGTTGGCGAGTGACCCCCTAGGCCAGATGACCCTCGGCGAGGGGACCGTCATCGCGGGCAGTGGCTACCAGACGCACTCCAGCGGCCGCTGGGGCGACTATAGCGCGATGTCCGTGAAAGAAGATGACTGCAGCTTCTGGTACACACAGGAGTATTACAACGGAGTGAGTTCCGCCTCATGGCGGACTCGCGTGGGCTCTTTCCAGATCAGTGCCTGCGGCTCGCTGCCGCCTCCACCGCCGCCCGCGACTCCAGTGCATTCGGGTGACCTTGACGGCGCCTCGGCTGCCCTACCGCGGAACAAGTGGCAAGCGACCGTCACCGTCACGGTGCACAATGACTCTCAAGTCGCCGTCTCCGGAGCCACGGTTTCCGGAACCTGGAGCGGCGGCTACTCCGCCACGGGCGCTTGCACGACCGACGCGTCCGGGCAGTGCAGCGTGACGACCGGTGGTATCCCTGCCAAAAAGACCAGTGCGACGTTCACCGTGAACAACATCAGCGGAACAAACCTGACCTATCAGGCGACTTCAAATCACGATCCCGACGGCGACAGCAACGGAACCACGATTACGGTGTTTAAACCGTAATCGAGTCGGAGTCTATCCGCCAAGGGCGGCCGGAGCCAATGGCTTCAGGCCGCCTTTCTACGTTTCTTCTGGCAGGTCAAGGCGTGCGATCCCATGCTGGATGCCGGCATACGGGTAGACCGCAACGTGGACGTCGCCGCGATGCTGCCCCTTGAGCCGGTCGACGACGTCACTCCATGATCGGACGCCTTCAGCTTCGGGCGGGAAGTAGGGGTGGTCCAGTTCCCGAGCCTGGAGGTATTGCGAGTAAATCAAGACCTGCCGGGCCTGCGGAAAGCGGCGCTTCCGGGCTGCCCGCTGTTCGAAATACGACTTCCCTTCGTTGAATTTCCACTCATCGAGGTAATGCCAGACATACTCACCCATCGGATTCTGGTTGATCACCACGATGCTCCCGCCCTCTTTCAGCCCGCGAGCGCCCCATCCGAAGTGTTCATGCAGTTGGCCGCCTTTGGGGTAGGCGTTGACCACAACAATGTCGGCATCCTTGGCGTATTCCGTGGCGAGGTGGTTTACGGCGTACCTCGCCGCCTTGTGGTGCGCCTTGACGATGTCGCCCGCGACCACGTGAACCGGACGCCGGTCCTGGTTGTACACGGTCTGTACGCTGAAATCGACCCCCACGCGCCTCGCCGCCTCGATCATGTCCTGGCGCTGCTCGTTCTCCCAGACGCGGAAGATCGGTACTCCGTCCCGGCCGGTCTGCGGTCTGCGGGCCCGCTTGATCTCCGTGTGCATGTAACGGATCGTCTTCATCCCCGAGATGCCGGGCAGGATGAGTTTCGGCCCGCCGCCGTAGCCCGGTGTCCCGTGGGCCTTTAGCCCGCTAAGTGTGATCTTGACGTCGGCTTTCGAGTAGTAGGTATTGATCAGCAGGTGGTTGCCGGCTTTCGTCGTCCCCAGATCGGCCAGGTTCTCCCAGATGTTGTGGTTGATCCACGGATGCCGCCGGACTGTCTCCTCGCCGAGCTTCTTTGCCACTTCCAGCCCATTCATCTGGTAGTGGGCCCCATATGCCGTCACGAACAGGATGTTCTCATCGCGAATGCCGGCTGCGCGCAGTTGTTCGATTACGTAGGGTACGATCTCGTACGTCGGAGTCGGCCGGGTCAGGTCGTCAAAGGCGATCGCTACGGTCTGCTTGCCTGCGGCGATCTCCCGTAGTGGCAGTGTGCCGACGGGACTCTGTACGGCCGTCCGAATTGCCGCCGGAGCCAGGGGAGGCGTGGCGTGTCCCTTCATATGCTGCACGGAAACGCGCCACCCGGGCGGGAAGGCAAACTCTTCCAGTTTGTCCCCGAACCATTCGTGGGTCCGGAGCGAGACGATCGAACCTCCGGTTTGCGATGCGGCAGACACCGTGCCCGCGACTGCTCCGGCCAGAAACCCTCTACGTGTCGGCATACCGATAGTCTCCGGCGGTTTCGCCACGCCGGTCAACTTGCAAATCATCCCGGACGACGAAATCCGTATGACTCCGTCATACTTTTGGCTGCGGTTGCGGAGGAAGTTCTAGGAAGGTGATATCCTATGCTATCCAAGGTACTATTGCAACTGGGAGTCTGTGGCTTTACGATAGGCTGAACTCGCACGGACCAAACGTGGGCGGGCTGTGCCCGCCCCATACTCAGTCAAGATTGGCACAGAATCGCAGGAGGAAAAGACTGACGATGAGGTCCCTTTGCATAGACTTTCTTGGGCAGCAGGAAGGTCAGGACTTAGTGGAGTACACGCTCCTGGTGGCTTTCGTCTGCCTGGTAGCCTCGGCGTTTTTCCTTGGCAGCCACAAAAGCATCTACACGATCTGGGAAGTGACCAACAACAACCTCTCCCAGGCTACAGAAACCATAAGCTGACACCGCGGCCCTGTTACTCCCCAGTTCGGCCCACGCCCCCGTTGTGGGGGAGGTAGTTGTGCGCCCAACCTCCTCGTGCATCGGAGGCACCGACGCCGTCCAGCACCGTTGCGACGGACTGCTCTAACGGGTCTGTCCCACTTAGCACCAGGTCGGCGAAGCGGCGTGTCGGCAAGATGTACCTCTCCGCCATCGGGCGGACTGTGGAGTCAAACTGCTCCCGGACCGATTCCGGAGTGCGGCCTCGTTCCCGGACGTCTCTCTCCAACCGCCTCGCGAAGCAGATGTCGTCGTTCGCGTACACGAAAACGGTGGTTTTCAGCAGCGCCCGCAGCTCCTGCCAGTACAACGCGAACAGGCCCTCGACGATGACGAACTCCCAGGCTCGCACGCATCGGGTATCCGAGGCTCGAACGTGACGGGTAAAGTCATAGACCGGTACGTGAATCTCTTCGCCTCTCGAAAGCTGGCGGAGTTGGTTCACGAGCAGGTCCTTGTCGAGGGACTCCGGAACGTCGAAGTTCGTGCGCGGTCTCTCCTCAAACGGCAGATGAGCCAGGTCGACGTAGTAGGAATCGAGGGAGATGATCGGCGCGTGCAGACGGTCCGCGACTGCCCGCGCCAGTTCGGTCTTTCCGGCGCACGATGGACCCGCCACACCGATCAGGTGCGGTACCCGCACGCGAGAGCCCATAGGATACGGATCATAGCAATGGCGGCCCGGCCGACCAACGGCCTACTTCACTCCGCCCGTGACTGCCTCCCGGTACTCGAGCCAGAACACAGTTGCGCTCGCCAGCCCGCCTTGCTTGAGGATACGTAGTTCCTCGGTCACCGGCAGCGGCTTGTCGTGGTCGCGGGCTTCCAGGTCATCCAGGAATGTCCTGACCGAGACAGTGTCCTGAAAGCGCTCGTCCCGGCCGGAGGCCCGCTGGACGATACCCTGAATGCGGACGTCCTGAATCCGCGCCTCTGTCCGCTCGTGTCCCGCGGTCACAACGTCTGCATTCAGGAACCATCCCCCCGGTTTCAGAAAAGAGAGTGCGTCCCTTACGACGCCGGTCTTTTCCTCCGGTGTCAGGTGGTGAAGCGCGTACGAGGAGAAAACAAACTCGCCTTGTTCGTTCGGGATGAGTCGCGACAACTCGCGGAAGTCTCCGACGCGGAACTCCACGCGGGATGCCTCCGCGCCGAGCCTTGTTTTGGCCAGCTCGACCATGGAAGGTGCGCCGTCCACGGCGATCACCCGGCAGTTCGGAAACCGGCGCAGCACAGCCTGCGTGAAGTAGCCGGTGCCGGCGCCGAGATCCACTACGGTGAACGCGGCCTTCGCGTCAAAAGGCACGACCTCCAGGGCGATCTCAACCATCCGTGAGCGGTTGGGGTGCATCAGCGCCATGTCGGCGTCATAGGACGCCACCCGCGCCGGCAGGTCGTACGCCTGAATCGTTTCTTTGCTCACAGCTTTTGGCGACTTCGCGAATCGAATGGAGCAGGGTCCAGCCTCTTAGACTAGCACTCCGTTGCCGCCCTGAGGCGCACCCTTCACCGGAAGTTCTCCACCAGCATCAGGTCGTGCCCGATTTCATCGAATTGAGGGTACAGAATCCAGCGACCGTCCGGAGAGACGGAAAGGGCGGAGTGGTCCCATGGCTTCTCAATCTGCATCACTTCTGT
>JAEHDI010000062.1 GCA_016880505.1 Bryobacterales bacterium
ATCGCTCGCCGCCGCATTTCAGGCTGTTTCCTTACTTCACATGCTACGATGAGAATTCCCTTGGATGATTTCGTGGGGCAGGCCCCGGCCTGCACGGGGCTCTCAGCGGTTTTCGCGGAGCTCGGAAGTAGCGCGTTCCCGCTACCGCCACCTGCGTGTGGCGACTCGCTTCGGATTAGCCTGAGCCGAGGCGTTGGGCCGTAGCGGAGCCAGCGCAGGCATGACTTATACGTGGGCGGCCGGCTTGCGGGCGAACACGTTGGCCCCGCGCACGCCGTACTTCCGCGCTGTATTTTCTTTTTTTGTGCCACGGAAACAGTCGAAGTGAGCCGTTACGCGAACGTCCTCAAACCCCCGGTCGCATACGAACGACACGAGCTCTGCCTCCGGCAGAGCGCCCGCGATTCAACCTGTCCACAGGTCGATGTTGCGGCGAACGTCCTCGCCGAGCTCGGCATCGAGCACGATATCTGCAAGCTGCAGCCGGCCGCCCGGACGCAGGACGCGGCGTATCTCGGCGAATGCTTTCTCTTTTTCGGGGACAAGGTTGAGCACGCCATTGGAGATAACAACGTCGACGCTGGCATCTGGTAATGGGAGCGCGGTGGCATCGGCCTGGTGCACTTCCACGTTAGTCAGACCGGCGCTGGCGGCAGAGTGGAGCGCTCGGTCCCGCATCGCTTCTGTCATGTCGACGCCGATCGCGCGCCCACCGGGACCGGCCCGGCGGGCAGCCAGCAGCAGATCCGTCCCGGCGCCGCACCCGATGTCCAGAACCGTCTCGCCTCGAACAATCGGCCCAATGGCATGCGGGTTCGCTATCCCCGCAAACGAAGCCGTGCATTCGGTCGGTAAAGCCGCCAGCTCAGTCGGATCATAGCCGAGGAAGTCCACTGCGTATGCAGGACCGCGGTGGAAATGGAATTCGCCGTCTGGATCGGTGGCAACGCGCGAATAAATCTTGGAGACCTCCGAACGCAGCATCTGTGTGTCGAGGTCAACCGGACACGCAATGGGCATAAGCCCCCCTCGTATGGATACGATTATACTGCCGCGGCGAAAACTGGTGGGCGCCTGCCTGAAGGTACCGAATCTCCTGAGGCAAGTGTCAGGCTTCTCACGTTTGAATCGCCCAGTACGGGCTTGGGCTGATTCAGGAACACAAAGCGCGGGCTCGTGAAAGTGGTCGAGGCCCGTCCGGCCGCCGAAGCCATATGGCCGTGAAGTCGGCGACGCTTCCTTATGCTTAGCTGCCCCAGGTGCACCCCGCCAAGAGCACCGCCGCGTGTGCCAGCCTTACAGCGTGACGCCGTAAGACTCAGCGAAGAACGCGCCGCTGATGTATTGCGCCGACGCGTACCCAAAGCCCTTGTCACCCCAGGTTGGACCCCAGCTATTCCGGATGATGAAGCGGTCCGCGGTATAACCCACGATACAGACCGCATGGCCACCCCGAGTGGTGTCGGGCTGGAAGGCGTCCAGCTTCCCCTGGGTAGCCGCTGCGTTGTCCCAAGTGGCGTCGACAGAGAGCCCGGCCAGAATGGGACCCTGGCTGGCAAGCCAATTCTTCCACTGTTGCAGGTTCTTCTTGAGGTTGAAGTAGCTGGCAATCTTTCTTTGAGCCGCGGTTGCGAAAAACGTATTCTCGCTGCCGGAGAACATAAGCGTCTCCACCTTGAACGGCAACAACGAGTCCGGAACAACGCCATATTTTCGGCAGATATCCATAGCGGCCTTCAAGCTCGTTCCCGCGCCCTCGATGAAGGTC
>JAEHDI010000534.1 GCA_016880505.1 Bryobacterales bacterium
AAGGCAGAATCTGGGATCCTATGCGGCCTTCCAATTCATTGGGAGGCGACGGCAGCGGCCGGCCCGGCTCGGAAACAGGCTTCCGCCTGAGCCCGAGGCTTCTACCGAGTACTTCCGCGAACATCTGGGCCGCAGCGCGGGCTTCAAACAGGACCGGGCCCGTATACGTGTTCGCCGGCGCAGCTTGGACGAGTGCCTTGAGGCTGTCGCCGACTTCCTCAATGCTGCGCCGCATTTCAGCATCCGTGGGCAGGCCTGAGACGTTGCGGGATTGGAAGACCATCGAGTCCCGCAGCATCATACCGTCAGGAGCCAGCGCGCGGGCGCGAACCTCCAGAAAGATCAGCGTTTCCGGAATGCGGACCTCGGCGCCCTCGGAGTTAGCAAAGTAGAACGCGCCCTGGTTGGCTTGCAGTTGGACGCCCGAGCTCACGACGGCCGGATAGCCGGCAAACACAGCCGAGAGATCCCGAAGCCGGGCCTTCCACGACTCGACGTCGAGCTGCTCCGTTTCGACGCGGAGGATGATCTTCGACGGCTCCGCCTTGGCGAAATCCGGCGGCTGTTCGCCCACGTTGAAGTTCCTGAGCGCGGCACGCTTGCGCGCGATGACCTCGAGCGCCGATTTGTACGCCCGGTCCGTGGCGAGCCAGAAGTATCGCCGCAGAAGATCGTAGCTGTTGTCCAGCGGCGTCTGGCCGGCGTCGTAGCGCGCACCGAACATGTAGTCGCTGAGAACATGGTTCGTGTTGTCGAATTGCGGGTTGCCGACGCGCACCTGCACGGTGGGTTGCCGGAAACGGGCCTGCCGCACGCCCGCCAGAGCGCCCAAAGAGGCGTCGATAATCAAAGTTTCGCCATCGTGGAGCGCATACTCGACGTAGTAGGGCGACTCCAGCGTCTCGACACTCAGCTCTCGCGCCCGCTCCAGTTCGTCGTGCATCGCGCGCAGAATCACGTCCTCGCGCGGCGGCGTTCCCTGGCCGGCCGCAAGCGGTAGAACCAGCGTCACGAGGAGAGCGGCTGGCGCGGAAGAGCTCTGCCGCACGGTGGCCGCCGGCATCAGTGCGACCTCCATTCTCCTGAGGGTGCCGGCAGCAACGGCGGTCTGTCCTGGCCCTTCTCCTTCTTCTGAATCTCGATCTCTGAGACAAGCAGCGACGGGGCTACCGCCGAAACCGGCAGGCTGCCGGACTCGGCGCCACAGTAGCCGTTGAATACTCCCGGCTGATCCGAAGCGGTCAGTATCTTCGAGAAGCTCGCCAGCGGCGTCCCTACGATGTCGGCGCCGCGGACGAGTTCGTCGGGCCGCCCGTCGGCGTAAACCCGGTAAACGATGAGGGGGACGACCGTGTACGCTTGGAGGCCCCGGCGAGACGTCTGCGTATAGCCGCCGGTCACCTTCTCGAAGTACAATCCGTACGGCTTGTTCTGCCGGCGGATCTCCTCGATCAGCAATCCCCGCAGCCGCGCCTCGTCTACTGTCTTCGACGACTCCACGATCAGCGTGGACTGGCGCGAAACGACATCGAACCCAGGCTGGCGCCGGCCGTGGCCGTTTGAGTGGTCGAAACCCGCCATCGGCGAGCGGGAAAGCAGGAAATTCCTGAGAATTCCGCTCTCCACTACGGTCACCCGGCGTGCTTTCACTCCTTCATCGTCATACAGGTAGTGACCGTACAGGTCGACTCTGTGCAGCTTCCGGATCGTAGGATCTGAGAATACCGAGAGGAAATCTGGAAGTATCTTCGTACCAACGGCCTTGGCGAATGTCTGCCCTTCGGTTTCGTCGTTCTGACGGTGCCCTTCGATCCGGTGGCCGAAAATCTCATGGAAGAAGACGCCGGCCGCGCGTCCGGACAGGATGGCCGGACCCACAAACGGCTCGGCTTCCGGGGCCGACAGCAATGCCGTCAACTCCTTCGCGACACGTTCGACCGCCCCCAGGACTTCCTTGTCTCCGGGCAACCCCCTTGCCGTTTCCGACTCGAAACTCTCCTCGCTGGTGAGATCCATTCCGTCGGGCGCCTTGGTTTGCGCCGAGAGCGCGATTCGAGCCAGCCCCTTGCCCTGCTCGATCCGTGAGCCTTCGGAGGTGACCAGATATTTCGTCTCCAGTTGCGCGGAGACTGAAGCACTGGATGCCAGGATCCGCGGATACCGGCCAAACGCGGCAGACCACTTTCGAACCCGCTCTTGCCAATCCTGCTCCGAGAATTCCAAGGGCTGCGGCGCGTCCTCGTAGGTTGCCGGCTCCTCTTTCGAAAAATCGGCCGCACTGTCGGCCTCGGCCGCCTTCACCTGCGCCGCAGTACGGACCTTGATGAGACGTTCCGCTGCCCGGCGGTAGGTGCCATCGGTATCCATCCAAAGTCGCTGACGTATGGCGGCTGGCACATTCTCCAGCGCCAACCGCACTGCCGATGAGAAGGCGAACCGATCGCCGGAAAGCCGGTGGTAGTTGTCCAACTCGGGCGAGCCGACCCGCACGGTGACGTCTAACCACCGCGAGGACGCATGGCTGGCCGCCTGGAGCGCCCCCAGGGTGGCGCCGACATTGTGCGATTCCTGATCGGTCACGGCATACGCGATGTAATATGCCGGCGGGTCTCCCTTTTCACGTAGAATGCGAAAATTCCGTTCCAGTTCGCCCGAGAGAATGTCGAGCAGCGGCGCGGACTTACCGAAAATTGTGGCCGCCCAGAGCGCAAGGATCGCGGTCCGCAGAACTCGCTCCACGCACCCAGAATACCGAAATTAGTTAGAACATGCGCCGAAATACGGTGTCGATGCGCAGCGGTTGTTTCACGATGGAAGCGAGAGTGCGCCTCTCTCGCGAAGACCGGAAAGCGCCAGTCCGTGTCGCCCTCGGACACCAGTCTTCTCGAAAATGTGTTTCAGGTGGATTTTTACCGTACCTGGACGGATCCCCAGTTCGCGCGCAATCTCCTGGTTTTTCATGCCGTGCTCCACCAGCGACAGCACCTGGAGTTCGCGTGGAGTGAGATCCGAGTGGGGACAACGCACCAGGCGCGGGAAATCACGGAAAATCGAGTCCTCCATCCATGTGGATCCCGCGGCGATTGTCCGCAAGCAGTTGAGCAGCAAACAAGTGTCGGCCGTCTTCCGGATGACTCCCCTCGCTCCGGCTTGGATAAACCGCAACGCTTCCGTTTCGTTGATCGACACCCCCCAGACAGCCACCGAAGTGTCCCTCAGCATTGGACCCAGGTCCGCCATCCACTGCACCAGCCCGTGGATGCCGAACGCCTTATCGAGAACCGCCACTTTCGGGCGCTCCGTCCGGATCACCTCCGCACCGGACGCCAGCGAGTGTGCGGAGCGCATGAACTCCAGATCCGGGCAAGCGCTCAGAACAGCCCGGAGGCCCTCGGCCGTGACAGGCTGCGTGTCGCAGACTACGACAGTGATTCTGGAGGATAAGGGAGTCATGGAAGGATTGGTATAGGCGCACGCACACCAACGAGATCGGTCATGCTTTTCAAGAACTTTAG
>JAEHDI010000535.1 GCA_016880505.1 Bryobacterales bacterium
AACGGTGTCGTTAACATGTGATCCGTCCGGATGAAACTGCAAGACATACTGTTAAAGGCGATTTGGTGGAGGAGGGATCGACGCGGACGGTGGTGCACTCGGAGAAAATTAAGGCCTTGCCCAAATCTTGCCGTTTCTCTACAATGAACTGCTGCTCCCTTGCCGGAAGCAACAAAGTGACTGCCATGGCTAGGCTCCTAACGCCTGGGCGACGTATCTTGAGGGTACCGCATGTTCGGGCCACCAACCGGGCCGCGGTCCTTCAGCTTCTCCGCCGGCTCAAAAGCGTGTCCCGCGCCGAGATCGCGCGGCGGACAGGCCTGTCCGAGGCAGCGGTTTCGCGAATCGTGGCCGAGCTAATGGCGGAGGATCTCATTGCGGAGCGGGGCGGGGCGGAAGCGACCGGCGGAAGACCGGGCATCCGTCTTCAACTCAACGAATCGCGGTTCCGCACCGTGGGCGTCGACATTCAGAACTGGGAGACGCGAGTCTCGCTGGGCACCGGCACGGGCAGGGTGCTGGAGACAGTCCGATTCCGCACCCCCTCCAATCCCAACAAGACGCTGCGGACGATTGCAGAGCAGGTCGAGGCTCTCACGGCGAATCTTGCGAGCGGTCAGGAAGTGGCAATCGGCATCAGCACCCGCGGCATCGTGAACAGCGAGACGGGCGTCATGGAACTGGGCAGCCACCCGGCCTGGGTGCGTGTCGCGATGAAGGACTCTCTGACGGAGAGGTTGCGGCGGCCCGTATTCGTGGAAAACAACGTGCGCGCGGCCGCCGTTGCGGAGTATCAGTACGGCAGTCTCGAGATCCAAGGAACCCGGTGTCTGCTCCTGGTGAAAGTGGACGAAGGCGTCGGCATGGGCATCGTTCTCGACGGTAAGCTCTATCACGGCCCGCGTATGGCTGCTGGTGAGTTCGGGCAGATGGTGATCGCGTATGCTCCCGGACCGGAGCGGCATGACCGGCCAGGCTGCGTGGAGATGTTGGCGTCGGACACTGCCACCTGCGCACGCTACCGCCATCTCACCGGAGGAAGATGCCGGTCTGGCGCCGGGAGCGTAACAGACCAGGTGAGACGCGTTTGCCAACTGGCCATGGAGGGGGATCCAGCGGCACGCGAGGCGGTGACCGAGACGGCCACTTACTTGGGCGTCGGCATCGCGAATGCCGTCTGGGCACTGGACGCGGAGGCGGTGGTTATCAACGGCTCCTTGACGGAGGCATGGCCGCTGGTTTCGACAGCAATCCGGGACCAGTTCCCGACGGGTCGTCAATTCCTGAACTTCCGGAGCCTGCTGCTGCGTCCATCCTCGCTGGGGGGCGAGGCTTCGATCCTGGGAGCGCTCGCTCTGCCGTTCCTGAACGTGTTTTCCTCGGAAGATCTGACCGCCGGTGAACCCTCAGTGCTGGATCGTGAGCGAATTACAGCGCTCGAGACCAGGCGCCTCAACCACGTATAAGGCAACATTATCGTGAAAATCCGAGGCCCGAAGTGTTCGCTCGTGGCTACGCTCACCCGCCGCAGTCTGGTATCGATAGGCGACCGTCACCGGTCCCCGCAACTGAGACGAATCCCGCACTTTGAAGCGGATAGTGTTCCGTCCGGCGAAGATCTGGGGGATTGACATGATCCCGTTCTCGAAATACAGCCCCAAATGCAGGGAATTCAGTCCGGCCGGTGAGTGACGGCCGGCGTTCGGTTGCGCGGAGATTCTGATCTGGAACCGGTAGACGCCATGAATGCTGACTTGGCGCCCGTTGTCTCGCTCTTTGCCGAGCGGGACACCAAACTCGCCGGGCCCCGTGTAGAGTGTGTCCCATGTGCTCCACACGTCCGGCTCACCGGAGTTTTGCGGTTTGCTGCGTAAGGCGCGGATTTCGACCTTCAGCCCGTCATTGGCTGCCCCTGAGAGTTCGCCCGAGAGAACTCCGTCGACGAGGACATAGGGGCTGTACACGTCGAAGATCGCTTCTCCTCCGCCTTGCGAAGCCGGTCGGAGGAACGGCGACGCCGTGGCATGAACAAAAGTGGTTCCAGGGGCCAATGCATCCGTTGGGAGCCCATCGCGCAGATCGGGCTTATACGTGATCCGCCCCCAGGCCTGGCCGATTGTGCGCCCGCCGCTCACATCCTGGTTGTAGGCCTCGTCCCTTGGTACGGTGACGAGGTAGGGCTTGCACTTCTGGTAATTGGGGTCGTGCTTTACCCAGTTTCCGTCGAACATCGTCTCGGTCACCCGGTAGAAGCGGCCGGAGGGCAGGAACGGCTCCTCGCGCTGCGCGCTCTTTCCCGCCGGCACGTAAAACTTGCGGGCGGAATTGTCCCAGAAGCGCTCGATGGTCGTCCCCTTCGGAAGCCGGAAGTTCA
>JAEHDI010000536.1 GCA_016880505.1 Bryobacterales bacterium
CGCAATTCTACGTTTGCTCATCATGAAAAACAATCCGTGGGGCTCCACGACGCACCCACTGAAAAGCCGGAAGAGCGACTCTGGACGGCGACAACGGCGTATACAACGCAACCCCAATCTCGTATACTCTCCCCCCAGAGGAGGCGCTAGCATGACGCTGAACGCGAAGGCTCTGGCGCTTTCGGTCGGTATCCTGTGGGGAGCGGCCGTGTTCGTGATCACTATAACGAAGCTGCTGCTCGGCAGCCCTGGCGAACATGTCGGTCTCCTGGCGGGTGTTTATCCGGGTTATACGGTGACCTACCTGGGTAGCATCATCGGTTTCGTCTACGGCTTTGTGAGCGCGGCGGTGCTCGGTTGGCTGCTGGCGTGGCTCTACAACAAGATAGGGAAGCAGTCCTGAGACCGGGCCGCAGTCAGCGGCCGTCCCGATCCTGGCCGCCAAAAGCGTTCCGCATCGGGAATGACACGCTCATGCCCTCCATTCTCTCCCAATCCTTCTCCGTCAAGATCTGATCATGCTACTGGAAGAAATCCGTCCGTCGTTCTTTGCGGTTGCTCGGAAGACAGCAAATCTCACTGCTGTCCAAATCTGAATCTTCAGCGCGTTGGCCGACGTGCCCACGAAGGTCTTCACCCGCAGGTTCTTCTTGAGCGCCTTGAAGAACAACTCCACTTGCCAGCCTTGCTTGTAGATCGCTGCCACCTGGGACGGCGCCAACTCGACATGATTCGTCAGGAAAACGAATTCCCGCTCCTGTTCCGCATCCCAATAAGCCACCCGACGGAAGAACCGGTCGTTGTCGACCGTGGCGTGTTGGCGGAACACCAGCGGTCCTACGTCGAACGGGTGATCGGGACTATCCGCCGCGAATGCCTCGACCATGTAATCGTGTTCAACGGGGGCAGCCTGTGCCGCCAGCTTCAATCCTTCGCGGAATATTATCATCGATGCCGCACCCTGCGCAGATCGGGCAGCGGGCCGGAGTTCGATTTTGGGGAACATCCCACTCGCCGGCTTCGTATGGCGAAATGTGAGCCTTCCATAGCGCACGGCGCCCGATTGACTTCAACCCGTTGATAGTCTTACCCTTACCCAAGGAACAATAAGGGAGATGCCCGATGAGTAAGAAGTGGTACAACTACTTCGTCTCGGTTGATCCAGTGAATCCGGGCGCTGGGGCCGGCGGGGAACCAGCCCCGGATACTCCGCCCGGAAGCGCACGAACCGCGGCGCAGACCATCGCCGACATTGCCGCTGCCGTAAAGGCCACGCCCACGTTTACCCAGCCGGTCGCGGACCCTACCGCGTTCGAGCAGATCTACCAGGCCGCCGAGGTGCGCACCCCGGCACACGGCTTCACGATTTTCAAGATCGCGGACATGTTGAAGAGCGAGCACATTCGCAGCCTGCCCGTGGAGATCAAACGCAGTTCCGTGTTGCTGGCGCTCGACGCGGCCGGCGTGAAGCTGCAAGAAATCATTGAAGACGCGGTCCGCCGCGACCGCGCGCTCGATGCATTCGAACTGGTGCAGCAGCGCGCACTCGATCAACTGGAAGCCAAGAAGTCGGACGAGAACAAGAAGCTCCAGCAGGAAGCGGACCGCGTGCTCACGGAATTACGCGCGAGCATCCAGGCGAATAACGACGCCGTCGCGCGCGAACGCGAACGCATGCAGACCTGGCGGCTCCAGAAGCAGCAAGAAGAGCGCCGCATCGCTGACGCAGTGGCGCCATTCGCAACGGAAAACCCGATTACAACCGGGCCGGCCGCTGCTCCGGCCAAGCCCGAGGAGACTCCCGGCAGCTAGCCGGGAAGGAGGAACGATCTCATGTTTAAGCGGCTTTCGCGTATTTTGCGTTCGTTCTTTGGATTCTTTATTTCTGTGGCGGAGGATCCCGAGCTGATCCTCGAGCAGAACATTCGCGACATGAACGACCAGGTGCCGCGCATGAACGAGAGCATCGCGATGGTAAAGGCCAACGCCACGCTGCTCGAAAAAGAGGAGAACAAGTATAAGGCCGATGTAAACGATCTGGCGACCAAGGTAAAGGCTGCCATACAGGCGGGCCGCGACGATCTGGCCGGGCACTTTGCCGTGCAGCTCGAACAGGTGCGGAGCGCATTGGCACGAACGCAGGGGCAGTTGGCAACCGCGCGGGCGGGCTTCGAGAAGGCACAGAACGTCAAGGCCGCCTTCCTGCGTGAGAAAGAGCGGAAGACGCGGGAAGCCATGAACGCGATTCGCGACTACCGCCGCTCGCAGTGGCAGAAGAAAGTGGCCGATGCCATGGAGCAGTTCGAAGTGGCGGGGGTCAGTCAGACCCACGACGAGATGGTCCGCAAGATCGAAGAAACCACGGCAGTCAACGAGGCCCGCATGGAAATGGCCTTGGGCAACGTGGACCAGCAGAAGTTCCAAATCGAAGAAGAGGCCGAGAAACTGCGCGCCAGCGAACTGGTCAAACAGTTCAAGGCCGAAATGGGGCTGATTTCGCCCGAAGCATCCCCCCCGGCGCCCGAGAAGACTATCGGCGGCCGGGAGACGGAGAAGACTGCGTAGTTCGCGGAGGAAGCCATGGCGGTACGAATTGAAAAAGGCGGCTGGATTTTCATCTTCCTGATTGGACTTGGGCTGGTCGCATACGGCCTGGACCGGTACGGCGTCGTCAACCTGTCTGGATTATTCGGCAAAAAGGCGGCCACCAGCGCGGTGGACACTTCGAAGCCCCTCGCCACCGCTGGCGACAGGGAAACGAACCAGGTGCGCGTGCGCGTCAACATTTGGGTCGGCTGCGCGGGAGGCCTCGTGGCCAACGGCGGGCTCGACACCGCGGCCGGTTCGATCTACGACAAGAAAGGTCTGAAGGTTTCTTTCAAGATCATCGACGACTGGACCGAGGGCACGGCCGCGCTGGCCTCTAATAACGTGGACGTGATGCTTACCACCGCGGACGTGTGGGCCAAGGACTACGGCCAGCTTCTCGATAAGGGCTTCCGGGCGCGCGCCGTGTACATGGTGGATTGGTCGCGCGGCGCCGACGGCGTCATCGGCAAACAGGGCATCAACAGCATCGAAGACCTGGCGGGGAAGAGCGTTGCCTTCGCGCCCTACACGCCCTCCCACTTCCTGCTATGGAACGGACTGAAAAGCTCGGGCCTGAGCACGGAGCAGCGCAACGAGATCTTCACCAAGGCAGTCCACACCAAGGACGGCATCGAGCCGGCGACCTTGTTCGCGCAACAGAAAGTGGACGCCGCGGTGGCCTGGGATCCGGACATGACTGACGCGGTGGGCAAGCGGCCGGGTGCGAAGAAGATCTACGACACGCGGATCGCCAACCGGCTGATCGCCGACGTCCTGGTGGTCAGCGACCGTTTCTCGGCGAACTCACCGCAGACGCTGCGGAATTTTCTGGAAGGGTGGCTGGAGGGCGTCGAGTTCATCCGGCAGCAGCCCACGCGGGCGTACACGCTGATCGGCACCATCAAGGACTTCAATATTCCGGAGGACCTCGCCAAGAGCATGCTGGGAGGCGTGCGGCTGTCCGACTACGCCGACAACAAAGCCTTCTTCGGCTCGGGCGCTGGGTCCGACTACAACAATGTCATGGGTATGGCGCAGGACATGTACCGCGAACTGCGGCTGGTCAAGGGTGCTCCCGATATCGAGGGCAGCGTGGACCGGCGCTACATCACGGCCATGGAGGGCAAGTTCTCGTCGCAGTCGACCGAGACACCGATCGAGTACAAGGCTCCGCCCAAGGGCGCGACACCCATCGCCACGCAGCGTCGGTCCATCTACTTCGAGACCAACTCGGCCGCTCTGAGCCCGGATTCGCGGGCGGTAGTGGAGGAGATCGGCGGCTTTATGCGGGCGTACGAGAATACGGTGGTTGATATCGACGGCAACACCGATTCGACCGGCTCGCGCGAGTTGAACTTGACTCTCTCGAGGCAACGCGCCGACACGGTGAAGAACTACCTGATGACCAAGTACGGCTACCCGGCGTCACGCATGCGTACGGCTGGAAACGGGCCGGACAAACCGATTGAAACCAACGACACGCCCGAAGGACGCGAGAAGAACCGGCGTACGGACATCAAGGTGTATCCGAATCCGGCGAACCAGTGATGGTGCAGCCCACAAGCATCCGAAAACCGATCGCGCGGCCGTTGCACCTGGTTCTCGGGTTTGCGGCCTGGACGGCCGTCGTCGCTGTGTGGTTTCTGGCGACCAGGAGCAACCTGCTGCCGCCGTTGGCGTTGCCAGAGCCGGTGGGCGTGGTCAAGGCGATCGCCCGCCTGTGGGCCGAGTACGACCTGCTGGGCAATGTCTTCCAGAGCTGGTGGCGCATTGCGCAGGCCTTCTGCTGGTCCGCCGCGGTCGCGATCCCGCTGGGGTTGTTGATGGGCAGCTTTCCGTGGGTGTTCCACCTTGTGAATCCGATCGCCGCACCGATGCGGTCGATGCCGATCACGGCGTTTCTTCCGGCGTTCATCGCGCTATTCGGCATGGACGAAGGCATGAAGGTGGGGTTCCTTTTTTTCGGAATGTTCTTCTACCTTCTGGCGCTGGTGGTGGAGCAGGTCAACCGTGTGGATCACGCGCTGCTCGAGACCGCGTATACGCTGGGCGCGAAGGTCCACCACGTGTTGTGGCTGCTGTTTCGGGCCTCGTTTCCCGCTATCTTTGGCTCATTCCGGATTCTCTACGATATCGGCTGGACGTACGTGATACTGGCTGAGATGGTGAACGCGCGCAAGGGCGTCGGCTACATGGTGGAGGCCGCGCGCAAGGTGCTGGATTTCGAGCGCGTCTACGCAGGCATCATCGCCATCGGAGTGGCCGCATTCCTGTTTCGGTGGCTGCTGACGGTATTGGAAGACCGTCTCTTCCCTTGGCAGCGCCCGGCGCGCGAGCAATCCGAGCCGGTCATTTCCTCCGCCCATGGAACCAAAAAATAGAATCACGCTGCGGAACGTTTCGCGCGTCTTCACTAGCGCCTCGGGCGAGAAGGTGGAAGCCCTGCGGGGCGTCAACCTTGAAATCGCCGACGAGTTCGCGGCGGACGGGCGCGATGTTGGGGAATTCCGCGTGCTGCTCGGCCCCTCCGGCAGCGGCAAGTCCACGATCCTTCGTATGATCGCGGGGCTGGACTTTCCGACCGCCGGGGAAGTGATGGTGAACGGCCATCGGGTGGTGGGACCGGGGCCGGACCGCGGAATGGTCTTCCAGAAGTACACCTCGTTCGCATGGCTCAGCGTGGCGCGCAACGTGGAGTACGGGCTGCGCATCAAGGGAATGCCGGAGGCCGACCGGCGCCAGATCGTGGAGCACCTGATCGAGGCCGTGGGGCTCTCGGGGTTCGAGAACGCGTACCCGCACACGCTCTCTGGCGGCATGCAGCAGCGGCTGGCGATCGCGCGCTCGCTGGCGGTACGGCCGCAGGTGCTGCTGATGGACGAGCCCTTCGGCGCACTCGACGCGCAGACGCGCAACGACATGCAGACCCTGCTGCTGCATATTTGGGACGAGACAGCGGCAACGGTGTTGTTCGTAACACACGACGTCGCGGAGGCGGTCTTCCTGGCTGATCGTCTGTACATCGTCAGTGCGCGGCCGGGGACCATTGTCGAAGAAATCCCGGTGCCGTTCGCGCGCCCGCGCGAGCAGGGGCTTAAGGAACAGCGGGAATTCCAGGACCTGGAGGCCCACGCCCTTGCCCGCCTGCGCCGGACGGCCGGCTCGGGACAGGTCCGGGTCAGCCTTTGATGTGGCGGGCGGGCGTAGCGGCATGCCGCGGCCGCCTTATACAATCGGAAGGCAGGCCAGCGTCCGATGCCCGATGACAAGCCCAGTTTCGGCGCCGAGGTGAAGGGCGTCATCAATCGAAAGCTCGACGAGGCGGGCCTCTCGCAGCACGATTACGTCAAGGCTGCCCTGAAGTGGCAGTACAACTGGATCGGCTTGGCCGGCGCGGCGCTGTTCGCGCTGATCTCGGGCACCGGGCTGCCGTTGATCCTGGCGGCCGGACTCGAAATGATGTACGTGGCGCTGGTGCCGCAGAGCAACCCCTTCCGCCGCCTGGTCCGGTCCTGGAAGTACGCCGATCAAAAGCGGGAACATCAGAAACGCCTCGACGAGATGTACCGCAACATTCCGGCGGAGATGCGCAGCCGGTACACCAGCGTTCTGCAGGTGGCCGCCGCCATCCGCGCCAACTACTCGCAGCTCTCCTACGCGTCGCAGGTTTTCGCGACCCAGATGGAGGCCAAGCTGGCGGGGCTGCTGGAGGGCTACGTGCGGCTGCTCTACGCTGCGCACACGCACCGTGAGTACCTGAAATCGCTCAATCCGGACCAGGTGCGCAGCGAAGCCGCGACGCTGGAACAATCGCTGGCCAAAGCGCCGGCGAAGGTGCAGGAGATCAACCAGCGGCGCATCGAGATTCTCAGGAAGCGTGTGGCGAAGTTCGAGAAGATCCGGGAAAATTCCCAGGTGATCGAAGCGCAATGCTCCGCCATCGAAGACGTGCTGCAGTTGATCCGCGACCAGTCCGTGACCATGCGCGACCCGCAGGAAGTGAGCGCACAGCTCGACCACCTGGTGCAGGACGTGGAGCAGACCGAGCAGAGCGTGAAGGAGATGGAGGAGATCTTCGCGCTCGCCGCGCCGGACGCCGACGAGCCGCACCTGCCGATGGCCGAACAGAGCCCGCCGCCGCGGGACCGCGTGCGTAACTGACCATGAATCCCACCGGCAACACAGCCTCGCTCGACGCCCTGCCCGAGTGGGCGCGCCGTCTTTCGGAGAAGTATTACTCCCGCACCATCGCCATGTTCGTGTTGCACGGCAACGTACACGACCTGGTGGCCTGGAAGCGCGGCGGCCACACCGAGTACGTTCCGCTGGCGAAGTTCCTCGACGAGGGGTTGTTCGGCCGGCGCGACCTGGTGCTTTCCTATGACCGCGGCGGAGGCCTCGGATTCGCCAATTCTGAAGTGCGGGAGGATTTCCAGCGAGCCCTTGCGGGTTACGACGCATACCACGGCACAAAGTATGCCCAGGGACTGCCTCGCAATCCCGACGGTGTTCTTGCTCTGATCGAGAGCTACCTGCGGCTGCGCGTTCTGGACAGGAAGAAGATCGCGCTCTCGATCGGGTACGCGGATACCATCGCGCCGGCGGGTGACGCTTCCTCGATGGGGTCCGAGGACCGCAACTGCCTGGTGATTCTGAAGCGATGGGCGCAAAACCAGAGTTTTCTGCGAGCCGACGTGACGCTGTGCCTGGTGACGGAGAGTCTGACGGGGCTCAATGCGGGGCTGGTGCAGAATCCAGGGGTGGCGGCTATCGAGATCCCTCTGCCCCACGAGCAGGAGCGGACGGACTTCGTTCGATCGCAGATAGAGGCGACACCCCTACCGCCGGGTTCCGACGTGACCGCCGAAGTGCTCGCCAAGCTGGGCGCGGGCTTGAAGCTCGTGCAGTTGCAGAACCTCATCGCGAACGCCTGCGAAAACCGCCAGCCGCTGACGATCCCGTTCCTGACCAAGCTGAAGAAGGAGCTGATCGAGGCCGAATCGGGGGGCCTGCTGGAGTTCGTGCAAAGCAAATATGACCTCTCCGTGGTGGCTGGTCACGAGGCCGTGAAGAAGAAACTGCGCGATGCCGCGGCGGCGTTGCGCGCGGGGCGCTTCGACGTGCTACCCATGGGTTACGTGATCTGCGGCCCGGTCGGCACGGGCAAGACCTTCCTCACGACTTGTTTCGCGGGCGAAGTGGGCATTCCCGCCGTCATGCTGAAGAATTTCCGCAGCATGTGGCAGGGAGTGACCGAGTCGAACCTGGAGCGCGTGCTGACGCTATTGAAAGCCATGAGCCCGATCGCCGTGGTGGTGGACGAAGCCGACGCGCAACTCGGCACTCGTTCGAACTTCGGGGATAGCGGCGTCAGC
This sequence comes from Bryobacterales bacterium, assembly GCA_016880505.1. GTDB lineage: Bacteria > Acidobacteriota > Terriglobia > Bryobacterales > Bryobacteraceae > JAEHDI01. The sequence continues at coordinate 7,965 of JAEHDI010000536.1, forward strand.
AGCCGCGTGTTCGCGCAGATCGCCCAGTTCATGGGGAACACCGAATACCGGGGCAAGGTGATCTGGTTCCTGCTCACTTGCCGCCCCGATTTGCTGCCGGTGGATCTGAAGCGCCAGGGACGCGCCGAGGAACACCTCGCCCTCTTCTATCCTCATACCGATGAAGAGCGGCTCGCTATGCTGCGCGCCATGCAGAAGAAGACCGGCACGCGCGTGGCGTCGGAGGAGGCGGAGAAGCTCTTCCTGGCGCAGGCCGGGACGCTCTCGGGCGCCGACACCGAGGCGTTGCTGGTTCGCGCCCGCATGAAGAGCGCGCTCGAAGGCGATGCGGCGGTGGACGTGGAGGACTTAAAGGCGGCCATCGCCGATTTCGTCGCGCCCTCCTACCCGACCGAAATCGAGCTGCAGAACCTGGTCGCGGTGCTCGAATGCACATCGAAGCGCCTGCTGCCGGACGCCTACCGGGACATGGACCGCGGTGAGATCTTGCGGCGCGTGGGCGAATTGGGCGCCCTCAGCCGGTAAGCCGCGGCCCGATTTCCGAACCGCCCGCGTCATTCTAGAATTTGACCTGGCTTTGAGTGTTGAGCCCAGCCAGTACTCGAGGTCCATGTTCCTTTACCATCTGCTTCTGGCACGACCTCCACAAGGTTCCTGACGCGATCACCCGTGCGATGGCCTTGTCATCATAGGCCAGCAATTCGGCTGCAAGCTTTTTGAGTAGCCGTGAACGAAGATGGCTCGCACACCCGCCCTGAATAGAATCAACGTTCGAAAGCCGCCCGACTTCCCGTGGCCGGGGCGCGCGATCCGCTGTGCCGGCTACCGAGCGGTCAGAGTCTCGATGACCCGGCGTACCTTCGGGCCGCTCGCAAACTCGATCCACTGTTTGACGACTTTCCCTTGTCGGTCGATCACCACGGTCGTGGGCAGGGAATCTACGCCATAGCTTTTGAAACCCGTTTCGGGGGCAATCAAGACGACCGGCAGCGTCCGCTTCCGTTCCGCCAGCCAACGCTTTGCCAGTTCCGGCTCCTCTTCGTTGACGCCGACGATCTCCACGTCCTGTCCGGCGAAACTTGTCTTCAGTTGTTCGAGATCTGCCATTTCCTCGGAGCAGTAACCGCAGTGCGTGGCCCAGAAGTCGAGCACGACGACCTTGCCGCGAAGCTTCGAAAGCGCAAACGAACCCCCGTCGAGGGTCCGGCCGCTGATTTCGGGAGCGTCACTGCCGGCCAGCCGGGTGTCCTCCTTGGTGACCATCTTTGCGGGCAGCATAGCCCACGACGGGGGAGGTTCATTTTCGGACGATTGGTCGAGGGCCACCGTCCACTGCCAGACGTCCGAGGCCCGGCGTTCGCTGAACTGCAATTTCCATACGGTGCCGGTCTCGCGCTCCATCCAGTAGACCACCGGCTTGCGCGCCGAGTTGCGCGCGTAGTCTTCATACCAAACGGAGAGGACATCGCACGGCCTGGGCCGGCCTCCGAGGACGGCGGTTTCGCTCCGCAGCAGCTTC
>JAEHDI010000537.1 GCA_016880505.1 Bryobacterales bacterium
CCAGACCGACCGCGCGCCCTTATCCGCACAGGCTTTCGCGCCTTGCACGATGGTGCCGGCCGTATCGATCATATCGTCTAACAACAGCGCCTGGCGCCCCTCGACGTCTCCGATAATGTTCATCACCTGCACGTTGTTGGGCCCTTCACGCCGCTTGTCGATGATCGCCAGGTTCGCCTGCAGCCGCTTGGCAAATGCCCGGGCCCGCTCCACTCCGCCGGCATCCGGCGACACAACGACCAGGTCCTTGAGGTCCTTCCCGAATCGCTTCGTGATGTAGTCCAAGAACACCGGCGTCGCGTATAAGTGATCGACCGGAATGTTGAAAAATCCTTGGATCTGCCCCGCATGCAGATCCATCGTCAAGACCCGCGTCGCGCCCGCCGTCGTGACCAGATCGGCCACCAGCTTGGCCGTAATCGGCACTCGCGGCTGCTCCTTCCGGTCCTGCCTCGCATACCCGAAGTACGGGATCACCGCCGTGATCCGGTACGCGGAGGAGCGTTTCATCGCATCGATCATGATCAACAACTCCATGATCGAGTTGTTGACCGGGGGACAGCAGGACTGCACGACGAACAGGTCCGCGCCCCGGATGTTTTCTTCAATTCCAACGCGGATTTCGCCGTCGCTGAAGGACGACACCGTCGCCGCGCCCATCGCGATGCCGAGGTGGCTGCAAATTTCCTTGGCCAGTGCAGGGTTCGCGTTCCCAGAAAAGAGCTTGAGTTCCTTATTCATGGGATCTCCTGATGGGCGAACCAGACCGACTACGAAATTTAGCGGAAAGAACGAGAAGTTGTCAACCGACAGACGCAGGATGGGTGACCGGTCCAGACATACAGGTTAAGGGAGACGTCCCAGTGGCGCCCACATATATCCGCCAGCCGACTCTGCCGCTGAACGCCTGTTTGGCGCCCACCGCCGTGGCCTCATCGTGGAAGATGCCGAATACCGTCGCGCCACTGCCGGACAAGAGCGCGGTCTCCGCTCCGGAAGTCAGCAATTGTTGCTTGATCTCTTTCAGGACACCATGGCGTGGCATCACGGCAGGTTCGAAATCATTCTCCATGAGCGGGACGAGCTGATCCCAGGAAAGCCTTGTTCCGCCGGTAATGCGCCGCAACGCATCCGAGAGCGGTGTGACCCCTTGGCGTGAGTCGGACAGTTGTTCGTAGGCCCATTTCGTCTCAATCGGAAAGCCAGGGTTGACCAGCAGCACCCACCGCCGGCCAACCATGGTCACGGCTTCAACGGTTTCACCACGCCCGCGAACCAGCGCGCAGGGAGCGGCGAAGAAAAACGGCACATCGCTGCCCAACGATTCCGAAGCCTTGATCATGTCCTCAGGAGACCAGCCCAATTCGAGCAAGGTATTCAGCGCCATGACGGTCGCCGCCGCATCGCTGCTGCCCCCGCCAAGGCCCGCCGACACCGGAATCCGCTTGGTGACACGGATCTCAAGCCCTGGCGCACGATCGCCGGACAAGCCGGCCCGCTCCAACACGGTCGACGCGGCCCGCACAACAAGATTGCGCCGATCGGTCGGCAACGACGGGTCATCACACCGAAGCTGCAGGCCTGTGCCAGGTCCACGCCGGCGAATCTCAATGTCATCTTCCAGCGCCACGGTCTGCATGAGCGACCAGAGATCATGGTAGCCGTCCGGTCGCCGGTCCAGGACACGTAACACGAGATTGATCTTGGCGGGAGCGCGAATGCTAACTGCTTGTTCGGTGGCCATCGGTTGGCTCATCATCATCCCGCCCGCCTTTGATCCCAAACTTATCCAGACGATACCGGAAGGACCGGGTGTTCAATTGCAGGAGTTTTGCGGCGCGCTTTTTGACCCACTTGGCGCGCTCAAGGGCTTTCAGCAACAGATCCTTTTCAAGGGAGTCCATTACATGTTCGA
>JAEHDI010000538.1 GCA_016880505.1 Bryobacterales bacterium
AGTTTCTTCATCAGACGGGCGAAGCGCGGGTGTGTGCGGATCGGGTCGAGGTTGCTGTCGTGATCAAACCAGCTCTTCTGCCCCAGTCCGTTTCCGACCGCCTTTTCCAGGCAGTGAATGGCCGGCTCGACGCGCCCGAGCAGCGAGTAGATGCAGGCCACGTTGTATTGCGTCATCGGTTCGTCGGGCCGCATCGCCAGCGCGCGTTCGGCCAGTTCGAGTCCTCGTTCCCGCTCGCCTAAAGCGACCAGGCCATTCGCCGCCATGTAGAGCGCGCGTGCATCGTCCGGGTTCCACTCCAGGTGTTTCTCGGCCTTCTCCACGCCCCGGCGGCGGGTCTCCACGGCGGCATCCCGGCGGCCAAGGTCGTCGTAGATCTGCGACATTAGCAGTGGAACCTGGTAGTCCTCGGGACGCACCTGCATGGCTCGCTCGTACAATGCGACTGCTTCCTTCACCCTGCCGTGAACGAAGCAGTGGCGGGCGTAAAAGTAGTGGGCTTCGAACAGAGCCGGATCCAGCCGGATCGCCTTCTTGAAGGCCGCTTCCGCTTCCTCGTCTCGCTCGCTCAGCGATAGAGCCGCAGCCCTCGACGCTTGCGCCTGTGCGCACTCAGGGTCCAACTCCACCGCCCTGCGGCTCGCTTCCTCCGCCTGCCGCCGGTTCTCGTCGCTGCGCTGGGCGTACAGGAACAGGTACGACCAGCAATCGGCCAGGCCCGCCCACGCGAGCGCATAGTTCGGATCCAGTTCGATCGCGCGCCCGAACAGGTTTCGCGCGAACTCGATGTCCCGCGATCCGTAGTGATAGAAATAGTGCCGCCCGCGCAGATACAGGTCGTAGGCCTGTACGTCGCTGGTGGGCGTCTTCTCGCGGGCCGCCCTCTCCCCCGGACTCAGCGTCACCTTCAACGCGTGGACGACATTCTCCGCAATCTCGTCCTGGATCGCGAAAACGTCGCTCATCTCCCGGTCGTAACGCGCGGACCAGAGCTGATAACCATCCTCGGCATTGGTAAGCTGAACCGTGATCCTCAGCCGGTTGCCCGATTTTCTCACGCCGCCTTCGAGAATCGTGCCGACCCGCAACTTCCGGCCGATCTCGCGCGTGCCGGCGCTCGAGGATCGAAACTGAAACGAAGAGATCCGTGAGGCCACACGCAGCCCGTTTGGACGTCCGAGGGCGTTGATAATCTCTTCCGCCATACCCTCGCAGAAGTATCCCTGGTCCTTCTCCTGGCTCATGTCCGTGAATGGGAGCACGGCGATCGACGCGCTGCTCTCGGCCCCCACCAAGGACTCCCTTTCTTCCGCGGGTTTGCGGCTCGCCCACCAGGCGTCCAACTCCTTCTTGTAGGCGTAAACCGAACCGAGTTTATCGTGCTGCAGCCGGCGGACGGGCAGTCCTTCCTCGGCTTCCCATCTCTGCACGGTCCGAGTGCCCCGCTTGAGGTAGGTGGCGATCTCTTTCCATGAGTCGAGCCGGTCTCCGGCCGCATCAGTCATGTTTCGCAAGTTCCTCGAGACACACAGCAACACCCCGAATATAGCGATGCTCATAGCGGGCCGCAAGGCACGCGGTGATCACGGAGTTCTGTGAAACCCAGAAACGATAGTATGAGTAAGACCATGCCCGAGGGAGATTACCGATATTGCGACGTGAGCGTGCCGGTGCCGCTCGACCAGGCGTTCACCTACGAACTGCCGGAGACGCTCCGCCATCGCACCAAACCGGGCTGCCGGCTGATCGTACCGTTCGGCTCGCGGAAGCTCACGGGTGTCGTTTTGCGCTGTCACGACGGCCCGCCGGCGATGGAGGTCCGCCGTGCGCTGCGTCTGCTCGATTCCGAACCTGTGCTGGATGACGAACTACTGGCGCTCGGCCGTTGGATCGGAGGATATTATTGCGCGCCGCTCGGCGAGGTGCTGCGCATCATGACGCCGCTCGCGGCCGAGGTCCGTAGCAGCAAGGTGTACACGCTGACGGACGCCGGTCGGGACGCAACGCGGCAACTGCTGCTCGACGAGTCTCCCGACGACCCTGCCATCGAAGTCCTGCGGGCCCTCGAGGCGCGTCCGCTGACGGCAGCTTCGATCGGGAAGAAAGTTCCTCTGGCGGAGAAGACGCTTCGCTCGCTCGAACGCAAAGGTCTGGTATACGCCGAGGAGGTGCGCTTCGAGCGCGACCCGCTGCGCGCGCCGTCCCCAAAGCTGCGCCTGGAGCTGCTTCGGCATCCCGATGGGACGAAGGTCCCGAAGGCCGAGCGCGAGCTGCTGGCGTACCTCGAACTGCATCCCGGTTCGCACAACCTCCGCGAAGTCGAGGAGGCGGTGAAGAACGCGAGCGGCGCCGCCCGGTCGCTGGCGCGAAAGGGATTCGTATCGCTCACGCCGGAGCCCCTCGCCCTGTCGTCGCTGTCCGGAGGGCCGCCTCACGTGTTGAATCCGCATCAGCAAGCGGCCTTCGACGCGGTTCGGCGGTCGATTGAGGCGCGCGAGTTTCGGACGTATCTCCTGCAAGGCGTCACGGGTTCGGGCAAGACCGAGGTGTATCTGAGGGCGATCGACACGGTGCTGGCGCTGGGCCGCGGGGCGCTGCTGCTGGTGCCGGAAATCGCGCTTACGCCCGCGATGGCCGGGCAGTTCTTCCACCGGTTCGGCGACCGGGTGGCGATTCTGCATTCGGCGTTCACGGATGCGGAACGGGCTGAGCAATGGCGGCGAATCCGCTCCGGCGCGGCGCCGGTGGTAGTGGGAACGCGCTCCGGTGTATTCGCTCCCGTCCGCAACCTGGGCCTGATCGTTGTGGATGAAGAACACGACCAGAGCTACAAGCAGGAAGAGGCGCCGCGCTACAACGGGCGGGACGTGGCGGTGGTGCGGGGGAAGAACGCCGGAGCGTGCGTGATTCTCGGCTCGGCCACGCCGAGCCTGGAGAGCCGATACAACACCGAACGCGGCAAATACTCCCTGCTCGAATTGCCGGAACGGATCGAGCAGCGGCCGCTGCCGCGCGTGGAACTGGTCGACATGCGCCTGGAGTTCCTGGAGACGCGCGCGCAGTCCACGTTTTCGCGGCGCCTCGTCGAAGAGATTCAGCAACGGCTTGAAAACGGCGAGCAGACGATGCTGCTGCTGAACCGCCGCGGCTTTTCGAGTTTCCTCGCCTGCCGGAAGTGCGGCGAACGGCTCGAATGCGTCAACTGCTCGGTGACGATGACGTTCCACCGGCGGGAACGGCGGATGCTGTGCCACTACTGTAACTACGCGATCAAAGTGCCGAACGCGTGTCCTCGGTGCCAGAGCGAGCACATCTACTTCCTGGGCGTGGGCTCGGAGCGAGTGGAGGAAGAACTGCATCGCGCGTTTCCGCGGGCGCGCATCGCCCGCATGGACCGAGATACGGTCAGTGGCAAGCGTCAGTTCGCGACGATCTTGCAAGGGTTCCGCGAAGGCAACTTTGACATCCTGGTGGGAACGCAAATGATCGCCAAGGGCCACGACATCCCGAACGTCACGCTTGTCGGGGTGGTGAACGCGGACATCGGCCTTGGAATGCCGGACTTTCGGGCGGCGGAGCGGACGTTCCAATTA
>JAEHDI010000063.1 GCA_016880505.1 Bryobacterales bacterium
CTGCCCTCGCCGATGCCCGGGCGCGGCGCCGTGGACCCGGAGATCTGGCGCCCCCGGGAGCATGATCCGGTGCGGTGCCGGCAGGAATTCGACGGACCAAAGGGCCGCGGCTGGCTCACGCGGTGGCTTCCGGCGCGCGCCTTCGAGAGCGGGGTCTACGCCGTGTACAGCAATCCGATCGGCGTGGAAGGAGACACCATCAAACCGGGCGGCGCCATGATCCTGGACTGCTTCGGCGAGATTCTGGCAGAGTGCCGCCGGCTGGCCGACGAGGTGGTGGTGGCAACACTCGACCCGGCCAAGCTGGCGGTGGCGCCGGGGCAAACCTACATCCGGGCGCGACGGCCGGAGCTGTATGGCCTCCTGGTGGAACCGAATCCGCACCTCGGTCCCGACAAGCGCCCGGAGATCTGGTGGCAGAAGCACAGAGCGGCCTCGAGGTGAGACCGCAGCCCCCCTGTTTCGCTATTCTCTTATCTTGATGTCCTGATACCGGAGAAAAATTTCTATGTCTTCTATCATCCAGATCTCCCCGAAAATAAAGCCTCCTCTCGACCCGGGTTTCGTTCCCGCTTCGCTGTGGTGCCGGGCCTACCAGACGAAAGTCACGGAGAGCGGGCAAGGGAAACCGCTCGCGATTGCGCTCGCGCGCACTGATGGCTCCGTGTCGGTATTTCGCACCACGGTGTTCCCCCACGAGGGCGCGTTCGTGGCAGCGAACGAAGTCTACGTGGAACGCCTGGTGAAGTTCCTGCTCTGGCAGCGAGGCGGCTCGAAGGTCACCATCGCGGGCGACCCGCGCATCGCCGCTTACATCCACGAGGTTTACTCTCCGTCGGGCAAGCAGTCCTTCGATTTCCACTTCATGGGCGAGCGCGTCTACGGCACGCCGATGGTCATCGAGGAAACAAGCTACGATGCCGCCCCCGCCGAGCACGAGACCACGGCGGCGCTCGGCCGACATCTCGACGGCTGCCGCATCGGCTTCGATCTCGGCGGCAGCGACCGAAAATGCGCCGCGGTGATCGACGGCGAGGTTGTGTTCAGCGAGGAGATCGTGTGGGATCCCTATTTCCAGAAGGACCCGCAGTATCATTTCGACGGTGTCAACGACACGCTGAAGCGCGCCGCCTCCCACCTGCCGCGCGTGGACGCCATCGGCGGAAGCGCCGCCGGCGTGTACGTGAACAACGAAGTGCGCGTCGCATCGCTGTTCCGCGGCGTGCCTCCGGATCTGTTCGACAGCCGGGTGCGCCGTCTTTTCTACGAACTGAAGGACGCCTGGGGCGGCATTCCGTTCGAGGTGGTGAACGACGGCGAGGTGACGGCTCTGGCCGGCTCGATGGCGCTCAACGACAACGGCGTGCTCGGCGTCTCGATGGGAACCAGCCAGGCGGGCGGCTACGTCACGCCGCAGGGCAACATCACCAACTGGCTGAACGAGCTTGCGTTTGTTCCCGTTGACTATCGCCCGAACGGGCCGATGGACGAATGGTCGAAAGACTACGGCGTCGGCGCGCAGTATTTCTCGCAGCAGGCGGTGGCGCGGCTGATTCCGGCTGCCGGCATCGAAGTCCCCGCGGACATGCCGCTGGCGGAACGGCTCAACACGGTTCAGAAACTGATGGCTGGGGGCGACGCCCGCGCGCGTGGGATTTTCGAGTCGATCGGCGTCTATTTCGGCTACGCCATCGCCCACTATGCATCGTTCTATGACCTCCGGCACCTGTTGGTGCTCGGCAGGGTCATGTCGGGCGAGGGCGGTGATCTGATCCTGGCGACTGCTCACAAGGTTCTGAAAGCGGAGTTCCCCGAGCTCGAAGGATCGATCCAGGTTCACACCCCAGGCGAAAAGGAAAAAAGGCATGGCCAGGCGGTGGCCGCCGCCAGCCTGCCCCAAGTCAGGAAGTGAGCGGCTGAAGGACACATGGAGAAGCGAACATGAAATTCTACAAGCCCAACGCGGACTTTTACGTACCCGACGGAATCGGTGAGGCAGCGGCGCTCGCGCGCACGACTCACATCGCCATCTGCGCCCACCAGGACGACATCGAGATCATGGCGTACCACGGCATCGCCGAGTGCTTCGGCCAGGACGACAAGTGGTTTGCCGGCGTGGTGGTGACCAACGGCGCGGGCAGCCCCCGCGCGGGCATCTATGAGAAGTACACAGATGAAGAGATGCAGAAGGTTCGGCGGCGTGAGCAACAGAAGGCCGCTTTTGTCGGCGACTACGCCTGCCAGATTCAACTGGACTACACCAGTTCCGAAGTGAAGGACCCGAAGGTCGCCGCGGTGCGCGACGACCTGCTCGCCATTCTGAAAGCGGCAAAGCCGGACGTCGTCTACCTCCACAACCCCGCCGACAAGCACGACACCCACGTGGGAACGATGCTGCGCGCTATCGATGCGCTACGCTCGCTCGCCCCCGCGGAGCGGCCGTCCAAGGTTTACGGCTGCGAAGTATGGCGCGACCTCGACTGGCTGCCGGACGAGGACAAGCAGGCGCTTCCAGTCTCAGAGCGTTCCAATGTCGCCGCCGCGCTGGTCGGCGTCTTTGATTCGCAGGTGAGCGGCGGCAAGCGCTACGACCTGGCGACCGCCGGGCGCCGGCTCGCCAACGCGACGTATTTCGCCTCGCACGGCGTCGACGTCGAGACCGCGCTGATCTTCGCCATGGACCTGACCCCGCTCATCCACGACGCCTCGCTGTCCGTCACCGGCTACACGACCCGGTTCATCGATAAGCTCAAGGACGACGTTGAGAGCCGTCTGAAGAAACTCGGCGGCTGATCGCGAACGGCCGTCACTGCGCGGCCGTCAGAGCCAACGCGGCCTTCCAGCCGCCGGCGCGCTGAATGCCCGGTACGAAGAAACGGTCGAGAAACTCCTGGTCCGTGCCGGCGAAGGATTGCGCCGCTGCGTTTAGTTTTACCTTCTCGGGAGACAGGGCAGCGGCGAAAACGCTCCATACCGCCGCCCTGTCAAGCCCTACGAGTTCAATCTCGCCGGGTTTCTTCGCCTTCAGGAAGGCCAGCGCAGTCAGGATGTCCTGCACGCGGTTCGCGTCGTCGCTCCGGTTGAAAGTCAGGAAAAAGCGGTGCGACCTGTCTCGGGGCGCAACGGCCGAACCGGTCTGAAAGGCGTCGATCAGAAGCATTGCCCGTCCTGCTGCTTTCAGTTCGCGAACTTCCCGGGAGTTGCGGGCGGCATCGGCGCCGTCGGGATGTACAACGAGAGCGGCCGGCGCACGGCCATCCACCCAGATACCCGGCACACGATCGCCTTTGCCGGCGCGGCTCAACACCACCTGCTCACCTTGCACGCTGTCCAGAACCTCTTTCGGCCATTGGGCGCCGATCGTCAACTGCAACCGTTCCCGAATGGTCTCGCGGTCCCGGACGCCCTCGGCCTGCCTGCGCGACATCGCCTGCCATTGTTCGAAGATCTGCCCGAAGCTCAGTGCGCCCGCAGGCAAGGTGCGGTTGTGAAGCACCATCAGGTCTTGCAGCTTCTCGTCGCGAACGTCTCTCTCGGCGAAGCTGCGGTCTTCCTGCGCGCCGAGTACGTGTTTGCCGAAAAAGCGGTAGACCGCTTCGCGGCTGGCCTGGTTGTAGTTATGAGGCGCGTCGATCTGGATGACGTCCGTATTCCCCGGCTTGCCGTACAATTCGTAGATCCGGCGGATGGCTGGGAACTCCTCTTTCGGAACGTTGCGCGTCCAGTCTCCGGTGGCCGAGACGACCATCATCGGCCGTGGCGCCATCATCGAGGCGATCTCGACGTTAAACGCCCCGACACGCAACCCCGGGGCGTTCTCGCACGGCGAGCCGCCCTGCATGATCGCCGAGATCATGTTCACCGGCGCGGAGAAAGCGAGTCGGTCGTCCACCGCCGTCAGAAGGAACGTTTGAGTTCCGCCTCCGGAGGCGCCCGTCACACCGATGCGTTTCGCGTCAACCTCAGGGAGCGATTCCAGAAAATCGACCGCGCGGATCGAGTTCCACAACTGTAACCCCAGCGGTCCGAACGACCACAATTGTTCGCGCGGGCTTCCAAAGGCGTGCGGTGTCTGAATGGTGTCGTTCCACCCGACCATGTCATACGCGAACACCACGTAGCCCTGCAGCGCGAAATTGACCGCGATCGCCTGGCCCGAGAACAACGGCTGGTTTTCCAGGCGGCCATAGTTCCAGTGACCGTGCGGCTTCAGCACCGCCGGCAATTTGCCCGTTCGGCCGCGAGGGCGATAGAGGTTCCCGGCGAGGTAGTAGCCCGGCATCGTTTCGAGCAGAACCTTTTCGATCGTGTAGCCGTCGCGCTCGAGCCGTCCGAAGATCTGTGGATCAAGCGGCGCCTTCTCCGGCAGCGGCAGCAGACCGGCGGCGAGGAGAATTTGCTTTCTCAACTCCCCGCGGCGCGCTTCCCACTCCGCCAGGGTTTTGTACTCCGGCATCGCGAAGTGCGTGTCCGTATTCGGTGTGTATGTGTTTCGCAGATCCGTTGCGGGAATCTGCGCCACAAGCGTGGAAGCGAAGACCAAGGTGACGACGATGCGCATAGCTCTGGATTATAACGGTTTCTGTTGATCAGAGAGAGTGGACAGTTCCTCCCATCTGGAGTACTATAACCGGATCAGTACTCATGGGACTGGCCGTAGGATGGTCTGGCCGGTACAGCACGATATAGTTATGGAAGCGATGGATGAACAGCCGGCCAGCTCCGAAGAGTTACTCGCCCAGTTCAACCGGCTCATTCGAGAACTGCTGCGGGGGAAGATTGTCCGCAATACGTTCCGGCCCTGGGAGATCGAAATCCTGCTCGACATCGAGAACTGCCAGATCCGCGAGTCGGCCCGAGAGAACACTCTGCGCCGCTACCAGCGAGCCGTACAGCGCCAGCTCGAGAAGGGTACCGGCCAACCGATGAAGCTCTCCGAATTCCTCGAAAAGAAGCGCTGATTCCCGCGAAGTCGGTCCGCCTGCGCTATCCTGAGAAACGAAGCCTAATCATTCCTGGAGGAGCAACGAATGGGCAGCGGTAGCGTGCCCCCGGTGGGCGGTGAAGCGCGCTCGGGCGCGAGAAAGATCTTCTGCGTGAAGTTCCAGCGTGAGATGGAGGGGCTCGCGGAGCCGCCCTTCGACAATCATCCGCTCGGCCAGCGCATCTATGAGAACGTTTCGAAAGAGGCGTGGAGGCTGTGGGTCGAGCACATGAAGATGATCATGAACGAGTACCGCCTGAACCTTGGTACTCGCGAAGCACAGGAGTTCCTTCTCAAACAAATGGAGGAATACTTCTTCGGCGAGGGCGCGGCGTTCCCGCCCGATTACGTTCCCCCCGGTTCCACCCACTGAGCCACCAGGGCGTAGCCGGCCCGTCGCAAGCTGGACGACCCGAGGCCTACGCCCGTGCGAAGTAGAGGTTGACCGCGCGTTCAAGGTCGGAGC
>JAEHDI010000004.1 GCA_016880505.1 Bryobacterales bacterium
CACCTGAATCGACTCGGCGCCCGCCACGCACGGCGTGCCCATGCCGCGTGCAACCACGGCCGCGTGGCTCGTCATGCCGCCGCGCGATGTCAGGATGCCTTTCGCCACTTCCATGCCGTGGATGTCGTCCGGCACCGTCTCCTTGCGGACCAGCACTACCGGAGACTCCTTCGCCCACTCCACCGCGTCGTCCGCGGTAAAGACAACCTTGCCCACGGCGGCGCCCGGCGAAGCCGGCAGCCCGGTCGCGAGCTTCTTCAGGTTCTTCTTGGAGGCGTTCTCGAGCACGGGATGCAGAAGCTGGTCAAGCTGCTGCGGGTCCACGCGCATCACCGCCTCTTCTTTGCCGATCAGACCTTCCCCAACCATCTCTACAGCGATGCGGACGGCCGCCGGGCCGGTGCGCTTGCCGTTGCGGGTCTGGAGCATGAACAGCTTGCCTTCCTGGATGGTGAACTCGAAATCCTGCACATCGCGGTAGTGCTTTTCCAGGTTGGCCGTGATCTGGCGGAGCTGGTCGTACACTTCGGGCATCAGCTTCCGAAGCTCGGAGATCGGCTTCGGCGTGCGGATGCCAGCCACAACGTCTTCGCCCTGCGCGTTCACGAGAAACTCGCCGTAAAATACCTTCTCGCCCGTCGCCGGGTTGCGTGTGAAGCCCACGCCCGTCGCCGACGTGTCGCCCAGGTTCCCGAATACCATCGTCTGCACGTTGACCGCGGTGCCCAGATTGTCCGCGATCTTGTTCATCTTCCGATAGTGTGAAGCCCGCGGGTTCCACCAGGAGCGGAATACGGCGTTGCGCGCCATCTCGAGCTGCTTGAGAGCGTCCTGCGGGAACGGCTCGCCGGTCTTCTTCTGGACCAGCTTCTTGTAGTCGGCAACGATCTCTTTCCAGTCTTCGGCCGTCAGGTCGGTGTCGAACTTCACCTTCCTCTTGTGCTTGCGCGCTTCGAGGATGTGCTCGAACTCGTCTTTCGGAATCTCGAGCACCACGTTGCCGAACATCTGGATGAAGCGGCGGTAGCAGTCGTACGCCCAGCGGGCGTTGCCGCTCTTCCGCGCCAGCGACTCCACCGTTACGTCATTCAAGCCCAGGTTCAGGATCGTGTCCATCATCCCGGGCATCGAGAACTTCGCGCCCGAACGAACGCTCAGCAGAAGCGGGTTCTGAGGGTCGCCCAGCTTCTGGCCCATCTTCTGTTCCAGAGCAGCCAGGGCCTGCGCCGCCTCTCTCTCGATCTCGGCGGGGACTTTCTTGTCGTTATTGAAGTAGATATTGCAGACGTCGGTGGCAATGGTGAAACCCGGGGGGACCGGCACGCCGGCGCGGCTCATCTCCGCGAGGCCCGCGCCCTTTCCGCCGAGGGTATCTTTCATTGCGCCGTGGCCGTCGGCCGTACCACCGCCGAAGGCATAAACGTATTTGGGCATATTGTTGTCTCCTTAGGAAGTCACGATCTCGGAAAAATCAGCAATCGACGAGAACTCCGTCAGAAGGCTGTGCAGCAATGTAAACCTGTTCCGCCGGATCGCTTCGTCCGGCGCATTCACGAGAACCTTGTCGAAGAAGAGGTCCACCTTCGGGCGCAAAGTCGCTATCGTTCCCAACTTCGCCTCATAGTTCAGGTCCCCTAGCGCTACGTAGACTCGTGTCGCTTCGCATGCTTCGTACAACTCTCTTTCCGGCCCCGCTTCGAGTAGCCCGGCATCCACCTTACCCCCACCAGTGAATTCCGCCTGCCGGAGGATGTTGCGAATCCGCTTGAAACTCGCCGCCAGCGGCTCGAAGTTTTCCGTCGGGCGGACCGCCTGAAGCGCTGCCAGCCGGCTCTCCACATCCACGAGATCGTCGCAGCCCGCTGCCAGCACCGCGTTGACTTCGTCGTAGCGGAAGCCGCGCACGTCGCGGAAGTAGTAACGGATGCGGTCGAGGAGAAACTCCCGGAGCTGTCCATCCGTGCCGAGAAGTCCGGATAGCGGCAGGGGCACGCCGCCCTCTACCAGAATCTTTACTACACCCTGCGCCGCACGGCGCAACGCAAGCGGATCCTTCGAGCCGGTCGGCGTGAGGCCGATGGCGAAGCAACTCCGCAGCGTGTCAAGTTTGTCTGCGATCGAAACCAGCCGCCCCTCGAGCGTGGACGGAATCGAGTCCTCCATGCTTAGCGGCCTGTAGTGTTCGTAGACGGCGCGCCACACAGTTTCCGGTTCGCCCTGTGCGCGCGCATAGAGGCCGCCCATGACGCCCTGAAGTTCGGTGAACTCCTTCACCATCTCCGTGGTCAGATCGCACTTGACCAGTTGCGCCGCGCGCTGCGCCTCCTCCGAGCCGCCGAGCTCGCGCACGAGCGCCACCACGCGCTGTGTTTTCTCGAGGTAGGAGCCGAGCTGCGCCTGCCAGGTGACGTGCGAGAGGTCGTCGATGCGGTCTGCCAGCTTCTTGTGCTGATCCACGTCCCAGAAAAACCGGGCGTCGTTGAATCGCGCACGCAGCACACGCTCGTTGCCCTTGCGTACCAGCCCGTCCGGGTCGGCGCTCGTATTCATCACCGCGACGAAGTGCGGGGCCAGCTTGCCGTCCGCACCCGCCACCGAGAAGTACCTCTGGTGATGGCGCATCACCGTCACCAGAACCTCTTCAGGAAGCTCGAGGTACCGTGCGTCGAAACTTCCGAGGATCGGCGCCGGTTGTTCGGTGAGGTATACCAGCGTGTCGAGTAACGCTTCATCCGCCTTCACCGTGAGACCGCTCCCGGTTAGCAGCGCATCAATCTCGCCGGAGATCTTCCGCCGCCGCTCTGCGGCGGACACGATCACGCCGCTCTGCCGAAGCTGCTCCTCGTAGTTTGCGACGGCGACTCGGACCTTTTTTTTGCCCAGCTGCCGGTGCCCCGCGGTCGCATTTCCGGACTTCACCCACGCCAGTTCGAACGGCACGACCTTGCTGCCGAGCAGCGCCACAATCCAGCGGATCGGTCGAATGAAACGTGGACCGCCCTTTCCGGTCCAGTACATCGCTTTCGGGAAGTGGACCTTCAGGATCAGGCCCGGCAGCGCCTCCGAGAGGATCTCGGCTGTCTGCCGCCCCCGGACCTTCCGCTCATAGGAAAGATACTCGCCCTTCGCAGTCCGGACCGTCTTAAGAGCGGACACTTCGACAGCGAGCTTGCGTGCGAACCCGTTCGCGGCGCCCTCGCCGGCTGCCTTCGGCGGGCCTGTGACCGTCTCTTTGCTGTCCGCCTGCCGCGCGGGAAGCCCGTCGGCTTTCAACACGAGCCGCCGGGGCGTCGCATCCACCCAGGTCACGCCGCCGGATAGCTTGTTCGCGGCCAGCACGTCGCGGAAGAGTTGGCCCAGGTTCTCGAGCGCCGGACGGATCATCCAGTCGGGGATCTCTTCCGTGCCG
>JAEHDI010000539.1 GCA_016880505.1 Bryobacterales bacterium
CCCGATCCGGCCACTCGGAAGGTCGAGGACGGGCCGGCGGCCGGGCGATTTCGCGCCCCATCTCGCGGACGTACTGCCGCCAGAAGCTCGGAGCCTGCCGGTAGAGCATGGTGCCGGCCCCGGCGAGCCCCGCGACACCCATCCCGCCGACCCACGCCCGGCGGCTCCACCTCGTCGAGCCGCTCTCACCAGCCATACCGTTCCTCCGTCCACGGGTCACCGTGCATGTGGTATCCATTCCGCTCCCAGAAACCGGGACGATCCTTCTCCATCAACTCTATCCCCGCGAGCCACTTGGCGCTCTTCCAAGCGTACAATTGCGGAACCACCAGGCGCGCCGGCCCGCCGTGCTCCAGGCTCAGCGGTTCGCCGTCGTGCGAGACGGCGACGAGAGCGTCTTCGGCAAGGAAATCCGACAAAGGCAGATTTGTCGTCCAGCCGCCGTCATAGCCGTGCGCGAGCACGTATCGGGCGTCCGGCGACGGTCCTCCGGCTCGCGCCAGAATCTCACGCGTAGGGACACCTTCCCACACGTTGCCAAGCCGGGACCAACGGGTCACGCAATGGAAATCGGCAAACACCTTGACCCTCGGAAGCTCCAGAACCTGCTCCCAAGTCCACTCTATCGGCTTCTGAACCCCCCCTCCAATGCGTAATCGCCAGGTCTTCAGATCGATCCGCGGGGGACCCGATGCATCCAGCACCGGCCATTTCTGCGTGCGTGTCTGGCCTGGCGGCAGCCGGCGCTCACGGCGGGTGTCCGGGCTGACAATGGCGTCCCCGGCAGCCGACTCTTCCTGCAATTCATTTGCATTAGCGTCAAACATGATGCTCGTACTCGGCTTAGTGAATAGATGAAATCTGGACCAGCCTGGTTGCAGGCTGGGCCGCCGGCTCGAAGGAGAGGACGTCCATCGGACAGACCGTCACGCAGATGCCGCAGCCGATGCAAGTACTGTTCCGGTTGTTCAACTCCTCTTGTTTCAGTGCGAAATCCATGACGTCGATACCCACCTGGCAGTTCCGGCTGCACTCGCCGCAAGCGATACACTTCTCGTTCGCGTGGATTGCGAAGCGGCTCCACCGCAGCCGGGTGAAGACCGAGCTGAAGAGTTCCATCATCTTCGCCAGCGGGCACCAATACCGGCACCAGATCTTGCCGCCGAAAAACGGATACAGCGAAACGGGCAGAATCCCGACGAGCCACACGTCGGCCGTCAGCCGGTAGGCCAAAACTCCGGCCTCGGCTGGCGCCCGCAGCACGCCCACGACGTCGCGCAGCAGCACCATCAGAGTCACCGCGGCCGCTGCGCCGAACACCACACGGTTCATGAACTCCCACCGAATGCTGGTCTTACCCTTTGGCGCGAGATGCCGCCACCGGTCCCCAAGCGTCTCCGCCAGCCCGCCACAGCCGCAAATCCAGGAACAGTATCGCTTTCCGTGAAACACCGCGAGGATGGGAATTAGTACGAAGCTGAGCACAACGCCCCAAACTACCCAAATCTGGTGCGGGGAGCCGAAGAACGTGTAAAAAAACAGCGGCCAGGCGTAAACGATCCCGTAGGATCGCCAAGCTTGCTGCGCAAACGTCGGATCCTCCGCCAGCCGGCTGCCGACCCACTGGTATTCCACCGCCCAGCGAAACAGAAACTCCGGAATCAGAAAGAAGAACACCCACTGGAAGCTGAGTAGGCTGACGTAGC
>JAEHDI010000540.1 GCA_016880505.1 Bryobacterales bacterium
ATCGACCGCTCACCGCGATTTCTGACGATCGATACGCTCCAGGCGACGCCTCAACAGGGACAGGGCGTGCTGAACGTCAACATGAAGCTCAATGTGTTCGTCCGCGAGGAGCAACTGCCGCGATGAAAGTCGGAGCGGAACCGAAAAAAGTAGCGATCCTCGGTGGGCTGCTGGTCGTCGCGGGCTACTTCCTCTACAGCAATCTTTTTTCCGGTGGCGGAACGGTGCCGGTTCCGCCGTCGCAGGCTCAGTCGTCGGCCGCCGCCCCACCGGCCACCATCGCCGAGCTAGGCCGGCCTGTACCACGAGCCGAACCTCCTCGCACGAACCGGCGATCGCTTCAGGATTTCCGCCCTTCGCTGCGCCCGCGCAGGGCACCCACCGAGCGGCCGGATTTGAGCTCCATCGACCCGACCCTGCGGGTGGACCTGATCTCCCGGCTAGAAAAGGTCGCCCTTTCCGGAGGACCTCGCAGTCTGTTCGAATTCTCGGCGGCGCCGCTCCCGAAGACACCCGAACCCAAGATCATTCCAAAGCTAATGGTCGGTCCCGTCCCGCCACCGGCGAATCCTTCCAAGCCGGGGTCCGAAGTAGCGGCGAAGCCGCCGGCGACGCCCATCCCGCTCCGCTTCTTTGGTTACACCGTGCAGGCCCGGCTCGGGAACAAACGTGCGATTTTCCTGGATGGGGACGAGATCCACGTCGCCTCCGAAGGAGACGTCGTCAAGAAGCGCTACAAGGTGGTCCGCATCGGCGTAAACTCGGTAGTAGTAGAGGACATCGAGCAGAAGAACGAACAAACGCTCAAGCTTGAGGCAGAGGCAAGCTGATGCCGCGCAAAGCACCGCCACACGGGGAGTCGGGTTTCGCTCTGCTATTCGTGTTTTTCATGGCGGCAGCCATCGCGATCTCCTTCTACATCCAGTTGCCGGTCGCCGTCTTCGAGAACCAACGCACCCGCGAGCAGGCGCTGCTCGACCGCGGCGAGCAATACCGGCGGGGCATCCAGCTTTACTTCCGAAAGTTCAAACGCTATCCAGCGGAGCTGAAAGCACTCGAAAAAACGAACAATATCCGCTTCATCCGGCGGCTCTACAAAGACCCGTTGACCGGCTCCGACGAATGGCGACTCATTCACATCTCGCCTGCGGGCGTACTCACGGATTCTCTGGTTCAAAAACCGGGCGAGAAAAAAGAAGACGAGTCGAAGAGTCAGAACACCTTCATCACCGAAGGCCCGTCGGTTGGCGCGGCCGTCGAATCCCAGGCGTCCACTTCCGCCCCCTGGATGCGGCGCCGTGGCGGTGCGGCTGGTGGGCCGGGAATACCTGGCGCGGGTGCCTCCGGTGACGTCGCGCCCCCCGAGAGCACTGCTCAGCCGGCCGCTGAAGTCCAGCCAGCCGGGCCCGAAGAAGAGTCCGGCGACCAGCCGGCCGAACCGCAGAGTAAGCAACAAGCGCAGTCGCAGGAAGGTTTTGCACCAGTCGCGCCGCAGGCGGGCCAGGCAACCGGCCAGCCGGGTGTAGTGTATCCTCAGCAAACAGTCCAAGGCCAGAACCCTCCGATTTCAGGCCAGCAGCCAGAGACCGAGCAGCCCGGGGCGCCCCCTTTCCCGTTCCTTCCGCAGCCCGGCGGCCAGCAGCAGACTGGTGGTTTCCAGCCTGGCACACCGGGCCAGCCGCCCTTCCAACAACAAGTCTCTCCGCGGCCGGCAGGCCTGCCGGTACAACGGATTCCCGGCGCGCCCGTACCCTATAGCCAGCCCATACAAAACCAGCCTGGAGCGCAGTCTGGCAGCCCTCCGCCGTTCATCGGCGGTCCCCCAGTTCAGTCGCCTTCCGATTCCGGCAACCCGCCGTCTTTCATTGGCGGGCCGCCCGCGCCACCGTCTACCGTTGGGGTGCTGGTCGGGGGGGGGCCGGCCTTCGGTGGACAACCAGTCGGCGGTGCACAGTCAACCGGCCAGCCAGGACAAAACCCCGCTGCGGACCTTATTCGAAAGCTGCTGACCACGCCGAATCCACGCGGGTTGGCAGGCACGCAGCAGCAGGGCCTTGGCGGGCAGCAGGCCC
>JAEHDI010000541.1 GCA_016880505.1 Bryobacterales bacterium
CGCGCACCATCACGCCGGTCTCCAGGACCTCCTCATGGCTGATCTTCTGCGGCAGGATGCCCGCCGCCATGTTGGTCACGCAGGAGATCGCCAGAACTCTCATTCCCATGTGGTTGGCCGCGATGACTTCGGGAACGGTCGACATGCCCACCAGGTCGGCGCCGATGGCTCGCAGGTGGCGGATCTCGGCCGGCGTTTCATAACTCGGACCCAGCAGAGCGGCGTAGACGCCCTCACCCAGCGGGATTCCAAGCTCGGCCGCCGTTTTCTTCGCGATCTCCCGATAACGGGCCGAATACGCCTCCGACATGTCCGGGAAACGCGGGCCGAGAGACTCGTCATTCGGTCCAACCAGCGGATTCGAGCCTTGCAGATTGATGTGGTCCGAGATTAGCACCAGACCGCCCCGGCTCAGAGAAAGGTCGATTCCGCCCGCCGCGTTCGTCAGCACCAGTGCCTTGGCGCCACGTTTGCCCAGCACGCGTACGCCGAAAACCACCTGCTCCGGACTGTACCCCTCGTACAGGTGCACGCGGCCCGACATCACCGCGACTTCGATCCCACCCAGCCGTCCAAAGACGAGCATTCCGGCGTGACCGATCGCCGTCGAATGCGGCCAACCCGGGACCTCGCCGTACGGTATTTCAGTGCGGTCGCTGAGTTCTTCGGCGAAAGCTCCCAGCCCGCTGCCCAGCACCACGGCAATCCGGGGACTAAGCGGCGTGCGGCTTCGAATTTCGTCGATCGCGGCTTGGTACATGACTTACAGCAGCATGCCGGCGATGCAGGCCGACATGAAGTTTGCCATCGTTCCCGCGGCCACGGCCCGCAGACCGAGGCGTGCAAGATCGGACTTCCGGCTCGGCGCCAGCGCTCCGATACCGCCGATCTGAATGGCGATCGAGCTGAAGTTGGCGAATCCGCACAGGGCATAGGTGGCAATCGTGAACGATCGCGGATCGAGCTGGTCGCGGATCGGTCCGAGCTGCAGAAACGCAACAAACTCGTTGAGCACCAGGCGCGTGCCCAGCAAGTTGCCGACCGAGGTCGCGTCCTTCCAGCTCACGCCCATCAGCCAGGCGATCGGAGCGAAGACAACGCCGAAGATCTTCTCAAGCGACTCCGGGAGCCATCCCATACCCGGCAATCCGTGCGTCCAGCCGAGCATCCCGTTCACCATCGCGATGAGCGCCAGAAAGGCGATCAGCATCGCACCGATGTTCAAGGCGAGGTGCAGTCCGTCGCCCGCGCCGCGCGCCGCGGCGTCGATCACGTTCACGCCCGGCTTCTCGATCTCGACCCGCACCTTCCCGGCGGTCTCCGGTTGCTCCGTTTCGGGCATCAGCATCTTCGCAAGCAGAATCGTCGCCGGGGCGGTCATGATTACCGCCGTCAGCAGGTGCTTGATGTCCACGCCGGCGATCTTGACGTAGGCCGCCATCACCGCGCCGGACACGTGGGCCATGCCGCTGGCCATCACGGTAAACAATTCGGACTGCGTCAGCCCCGGAAGGAAGGGCCGGATGGTGAGAGGAGCCTCCGTCTGGCCCATGAAGATACTGGCGGCGACGTTGGTGGATTCCGCGCCGCTCGCGCCCATCACGCGCTGCATCAGGACCGCCATCCCGCGCACGAACACCTGCATCACACCGAAGTAATACAGGACGGAAAACAGCGATGCGATGAAGATGACGATCGGCAGCACCTGAAATGCGAAGACGACGCCGAACGGTCCGCTCTTCGCGCCCAATGGGCCGAACACGAACTGGCTGCCGGCTTCGGCGTAGGCGAGCAGTGCGTTCACAGCCACGCTGGCGGCCTCGAAGACGCGCCCGAAGCCGGTCTTCAGAACGAGGAATGCAAAGGTAAACTGGAGCCCCAGGCCCCACAGCAGCAACTTCGGCCGGATCGCGCGGCGCTTCGCGGAGAACACCCATGCGGCGCCGAGAATGACGACGAGACCGATTAGCCCGGAGAACCGGCCCATAAGGATGGCGTCAGCCGACTACTTCGAGAATCAGGTCGCGCTCTTCCGGCGCCTGGTTCGAGATCCGGAATGCATCCTCGATGACCGCCGCCGCGTCTTCGAGCCGCTCGTCGCCGGTGTAGTAGATACGGCACAACACGGCGCCGGCCTCGACCTTTTCACCGGCCTTGACCTCGAGAATCACGCCGACGGCCGGGTCGACCTGGTCGTCCTTGCTGTCCCGTCCCGCGCCAATCATCGCCGAAGCCTTGCCGACGTCCTCAGCGTCGATGGCGCTGACGAAACCCGCTCGCGGAGAGGTGATCTCCCGCGCACCGGTCGCATTGGGCAGCAGCTCGAACCTGTCGAGCACCTGTGGATTGCCGCCCTGCGCTTCAATGACTTCCCGGAACTTTCGGTAGCCCGAACCGTCGAGCAGCTTTTGCTGCGCCAGTTCGCGTGCGTCGTCCAGAGTTTCGGTTATCGAGCCGAGATAGATCATCCGTGCGGCCAGTTCGAGCGAGATCCGCGTCAGGTCCGTCGGTCCAACATTCTGCAAGGTCTGGGACGCTTCCATTACTTCGAGTGCGTTGCC
>JAEHDI010000542.1 GCA_016880505.1 Bryobacterales bacterium
CTCAGGAACCCACACGCCCCTTTCCGTACGACGAGCAGGAAGTCGCCTTCCCCAACCAGGCAGCCGGCATCAAGCTCGCTGGCACGCTGACCCTGCCCCGCGTCAAGGGCCCATTCCCAGCGGCTATCCTCATCAGCGGCTCTGGTCCGCAGGACCGGGACGAGAGTATCATGGGCCACCGGCCCTTCCTCGTTCTGGCCGACCGCCTCACCCACGAGGGCATCGCTGTCCTTCGGTTTGACGACCGCGGTACGGGAAAGTCTACCGGGAATTTCGCAACGGCGACCACGTTGGATTTCGCCGCCGACGCCGAGGCCGGCCTCGCCTGGCTGCGCACCCGGGCGGAGATTGATCCGAAACGAATCGGACTCATCGGCCACAGCGAGGGCGCCAACGCCGCCGCCATCGTTGCGTCCCGCGCGCCGGCGGCCTTCGTGGTGATGATGGCCCCTTCCGGCGTTCGTGGAGAGGATCTGCTCGTCTCGCAGACAGCCGCGATCATGAACACATTGGGCCTTCCCTTGGATCAGGTCGAGAAGACACTGGCCTTCAACAAGCGCGCTTACGCGATCGCCCGCCAGGAAAAGGACGCCGATGTGATCGAGAAGAAGCTCCGGAGCCTCCTCCCCGAGCTCGCCGGCAACCAGCAGATCCCCAAGGACATGATCGAAGGCCAGATCAAGATGCTGTCGTCCCCCTGGTTCCGCCACTTCATCGACTACGACCCCGCGCCGGCGATGAAGTCGCTGCGCAGTCCGGTCCTGGCGATCTTCGGCGATAAAGACGTACAGGTCCCCGCGGATGAAAACCTGAAAGCGGTCCGCGATGCCCTCCAGTCCGGTGGCAACAAGGACTTCGCGGCCATAAAGCTCGCTGGCCTCAATCACCTTTTCCAGACTGCCGGTACCGGACTGCCGATGGAGTACGGCCAGATCGAGGAGACCATCGCGCCCGCGGCGCTCGACCTCATTTCGAAATGGCTCGCCGACCGGCTGAAACAGCTCGTGATACCATCGCCTTGATGTCGCCGAAACGCGCGCTGATTACCGGCATCACCGGCCAGGACGGCTCTTATCTAGCCGAACTTCTGCTCGCCAAGGGATATGAAGTGCACGGCGTCGTTCGGCGAGTGGCGCTCGAGGACCCCGAGCATCGCCTGTCGCGCATCCAGCACATCGCCCGGCAGGTCCACCTGCACGCCGGCTCACTTGAAAGCTATGCCAGCATCCATCAGGTGATTGAGAAAGCGAGGCCCGAGGAATGCTTTCACCTCGCCGCACAAAGCTTCGTCAGCTATTCCTTCGACGACGAGTTCTCCACTCTCAACGCCAATATCAACGGAACCCACTTCCTGCTCGCCGCCCTCAAGAACCTCGTCCGGGACTGCCGCTTCTACTTCGCCGGATCGAGCGAGATGTTCGGCAGCGCCGAGGAGGTCCCGCAGAACGAGCGCACCCGCTTCCACCCGCGTTCCACCTACGGCATCAGCAAGGTCGCCGGCTTCGAACTGACCCGCAACTATCGCGAGGCCTACTCGATGCATTGCTCCAACGGCATCCTGTTCAACCATGAGTCTCCGCGCCGGGGCTTTGAATTCGTAACCCGGAAAATCACTTCCGGCGTCGCCCGCATCCGCGCAGGCAAGGCGAACGAGCTGCGCCTCGGCAACCTTGACGCCAAACGTGACTGGGGCCACGCCCGCGAGTACGTCGAGGCGATGTGGCTCATGCTCCACCAACCCGAGCCGGACGATTATGTCGTTGCCACCGGCGAAACACATTCGGTCCGCGAGTTCGCCGAGCTGGCTTTTGCCCGCGCCGGGCTTGAC
>JAEHDI010000064.1 GCA_016880505.1 Bryobacterales bacterium
CACGGTACAACCAGGGCCCCTGCATGCCGAATTGCTGGAGCGGCTGGTAATCGAACATCGCGCTTCCGGTGCACTGGTGAGCGACGCGGTTCTGGCGGCACTGGCAATGGAACACGGTGCAGTGCTCGCGTCAACGGATCGGGATTTCAGCCGATTTCCGGACTTGCGCTGGGTGAATCCGCTGGATTAATCCCTCCGGGGAGATCCTCAACGTTGAGTCCGCAGCGCCGTTCATCGGATAATGCCCGGAGAGGTCATTTTGTGGACGCTGTCTGGATCATCCTCATTGTTGCCGGCTGGCTCATCCTGAGCCGTTTCACGGGCGGCTGAGGCCCTTCCTCCTCCGGTCGGGGACCGGACAATTCCTGTAAACTCTGAGACGTTGCCATGAACCGCAGAGCGTTTCTCGGCGTTACCGGAAGCTTGCCTCTGGCTTGGGCAGATTCAGTCGTTTCGCCCGCCGCCATCATCGATACCCACACGCATTTCTATGACCCGTCCCGGCCGGAAGGCGTGCCCTGGCCTTCCAAGGGAGAGGCCGTTCTCTACCGGACGGTGCTCCCGGACGAATTTGTCAGGTTGACGAAACGGATGGGCGTGACAGGAACCATCGTGGTCGAGGCCAGCCCGTGGCTCGAAGACAACCAGTGGGTGCTCGACGTAGCCGCGAAGCATCCCGTCATTCTCGGACTGGTAGGTCACCTCGAACCGGGCACGCCTGCGTTTCAGGACCACCTGGCACGATTCAGGAAGAACCCCTTGTTCCGCGGGATCAGGCTCGGAGCCAAGGTTATCGCCGACGGGCTATCACAACCACCATTTCTGACGAACCTCAAAAGTATCGCGGCCGCCGGGCTTGAGATCGACGCCGTGGGTGGTCCTGCAATGCTGGACGATCTGCTCCGTCTCACCGACCGCGTGCCGGATCTTCGATTCGTTATTGATCACCTCCCGTTCGATCCGCCGGCAGAGGCGTCCGCTCGGGAGGCGTTCCACCGCGCCCTGCGCGAACTCGGGCAGCACCCGGTGGTGTACGTGAAGGTTTCGTCGGTCCTGCGCCGCAAGGGTAGCAAAGCACCCACGGAACTGAGTGCGTACCGTCCAGCCCTCGATGAGCTCTGGGAAGTCTTCGGTCCGGGCCGCCTGATTTATGGCAGTAACTGGCCGGTCAGCGATCTGGTGGCGCCGTACGATGCCGTCTTGCGAGTGGTCCGGGAGTACTTTACCGCCAAGGGACAAGACGCGGTCGACAGCTACTTCTGGAAGAACGCCCTCGAAGCCTACCGGCCTCCCCGTTTTCGCGCTTAGTTCAATGGTGCACCGGACCAGTAGATGTACAATGGACGCCAGCAACTAAGCCCAAACGGGAATCCTGGTTAGGCTGCAAGTACATCGCTTCTCTGGGAACAACGACAGAAAGGATGGTGTCTCGTGCACTTCAGAACCCACGTTGCAGTGTTGCTGATGCTCATGGTTGTCACGCTGGCCTGCCAGCAGCAACCGGCCTCGCCGCCCGACACTCGGGCGGCTGACGAAAGCGCAATCCGTGCTGCAGAGACGGAGTGGTCCAGCCGCGCATTCGCCAAGGATCTTGAAGGCATTCTTTCCTACTATGCGGAGGATGCCTCGATGTTCCCGCCTAACGCTCCGATCGCA
>JAEHDI010000543.1 GCA_016880505.1 Bryobacterales bacterium
GCGGCTCCGGATTCGTAGCTCGAATCCATGCTCGATGGCGGTAATCAAAAGCAACTAAAGCAATTAGGCTTCAACAGAATTTGGGATCCGTACAGCATCGGTACAGAAAAGGCGCAAAATATTCTGCAAGTAGCTGAAAACAAAGGTGGGCTCCCCGGCATGGATTCGAACCACGATTCACGGCTCCAAAGGCCGCTGTCCTACCATTAGACGACCGGGGAGTGCGGTTTGCGCTGCGTCTACACCCTAGTCTAGCGTAGCGTCCGAAACCCGCGCTAGTCGGGGCGGCGGTGTTCCCGCTACACTACAAAGGCCATGATCGTGATGCTCTTCTTCGCTCTGCTTTGCATCCTGCTTTCGCCCGGAACTGCAGCCGCGGCTGCGGCCGGCGGCGGCCAACTCGTCGTCTGCGGCTGGGACGAGGTCTTTGTCTTCGACCTTGGCGCACCGGATAACCCCGGCGGCAAGATCTGGTCCTGGCGCGCCAAGGACCGGCCCGAACTTCCCGCCGAGCTTCACGCCCGCTTCGCCACCACCGACGAATGCAAACCGGTCGACGGCGGACGCCGCATCCTCATTACCTCTTCCTCGGACGGCGTCGCGCTGGTCGACTACCCCTCCGGTAAAGTCGTCTTCCATGCCACCGCGCCCAACGCCCACTCCGCCGAACTGCTCCCCGGAGGCCGCATCGCCGTCGCCGCCTCGCACCGCCCTAACGCCTCCGGCGACCGCCTCATCCTGTTCGACATCGGCAGCCCGGACAAGCCGCTCTCCCACACGGAACTCCCCTGGGGCCACGGCGTCGTCTTTGATCAAAAGCGACGGATCCTCTGGGCGCTCGCCGACGAAGACCTGCACGCCTACACGCTCAAAGACTGGGACACGGACTCGCCGTCGCTGGCGCTAAACGCCAAACACCGGATGCCCGACCGCGGCGGCCATGACCTTTACCCCGCCGCGGATACGCCCGCCCTCACTGTCACCACCGGGAAGCACTGCTGGCTCTTCGACCGCGATACGCGCCGCTTCTCGCCCCATCCGGCACTGGCCGACAAGGCGTCCGTGAAGTGCATCACCGTGGACTCCGCCACGCACCGCACGGTGTGGATGCAGGCCGAGGGCGCCAACTGGTGGAGCGAGCGGCTGCGGTTCTTGAACCCGACAGGGGAACTGATCATGGCCGGCGAGAAGCTCTACAAGGCGCGCTGGATGCTACGGTAGGCTGACCGCCTGCCCCCGCTCAACATCCGGCGTCGCCGGTCACGGAGACCACTGTTTCCCGGCCGTCTTTCCTGACGCGGATCGTGCCGGACTTGATCGGGATCATCCCTCGGTTGTTCTTCTCGCCCGGGGACACCTCGACCTCAACTTCGATCCGTCCTTCCGGCGTCCGGAATCGCTGCGTCGGCTCCTGCCCAAAGAAGGGATCGCCCGACCCTTGCTCCTTCCTAAGCCGCAGCATCAGCCCGTCCAAACGCATCCGGCCGGAATCCGGCGCGATTCCATGGAAGAATACGAACTGCCCGGAGCCGGAGCCTTCCACGCGCCGCAGCGTCATGCCGCAGCCGCCGGCGCCGCTCGCGCGCACCTCTTCCGTCGTGATGTCGTTGACCGCCGGACCTCCCCCCTCCACGGCCGGCGAACCGCACGACACAAGCCACCCCGCCATTGCCAAACACAGAACCGTCCCAATCCTCGATGTCATCCACCTGACCTCCGCGCCCCGCCGGTGGAACCCTCACCACTCCGCATACGGAGTGCCGTCCAGGCTGACCTTGTCGGAACCGCTCCGCACGTCGAAGATGCCTGGCTCGGTCTGGTTCACGCTGGCGGTGGCGTCCTCCATAATGACACGCCACGTCTCGCCGGAGCCTGTGATCGGGTCCATCGGAATCTGCCGCAGGTAGCCTTCGGTAATGAGGTCCTGGAGAGCCTGCGGCGCCTTTTGCTTGTCGAGCGTGTATTCGTCGATCACCGTGCGCATGGTGAAGAGATTGTTCTTCAGCACGCTCTCCTTCGCACGCAGGATTGAACGCTGGTAGAGGGGAACGGCA
>JAEHDI010000544.1 GCA_016880505.1 Bryobacterales bacterium
CACCATCAGCCAAAGCAGTGATCGGCCAGGACTCGATGTTCGCCTACAAGCCGAATCACGGCTCCCCGCTAGCGCAGGCCAACAGCCTCGCCGGCCCGGTTGCCGCCGTTTTCTTCGACGGAGAGCTGTATGTTGCCGACAGCCTGAACCACCGCGTTCTTGTTGGGCCCGACCCGGTCAGCGGCGCCGGCTGGACCGCCACCCGCGTCCTCGGCCAGCCTTTCCTGGATGCCGACGGCGTGAACCGCGTCGAAGGCCGCGGATTCTACTTTGGGGTGCCCGGATTCATCGGCGGCGCCGGCGTCGCGGTCGACCGGACCTCCGATCCTCCCCATCTGTATGTCGCCGATACCCTGAACAACCGCGTTCTCGGTTTCCGCGACCTCCGCAAAGTGAGACCCGGCGACAAGGCGGATCTCGTCATCGGCCAGCCGGCCCTCGATCGTACGATCTCGAACTACCCGTCGGGCTCCACCGACGAGCCCCAGGCGAATAGTCTTCTGCGTCCGACCGGCGTGGTCGTGGACGCCGCCGGCAACCTGTACGTCGCGGACACCGGCAACGGGCGTGTGTTGCGCTACCCCTCGCCGTTCCAGGCCGGAACGAACATGCCAGCCGCGAATCTCGTAATTGGCAAGCCGAACTTCACCACTCCCGCTGTCGGTGTGCCGGACCCGAACCCGGCCAACACGGGCGGTCCGTATGGGCTTGCGCTTACCGTGGGAGGGCATCTGCTGGTCTCCGACGTCGCCTTTCATCGCGTCCTCCTTTTCCGCAAACAGGCCGGCGGCGATTTCTCGAACGGCCAGCCGGCTTCCGCGGTGTTCGGTCAAACGGACTTCAATTCGCGGATCGCCGGCGGGCTCGACGCGCAAATGAACTCGCCGCGTCACATCGCCACAGACACCAACGACCGACTCTACGTTTGCGACACCAGCAACGGCCGGATTCTGTTTTTCGATAGCGCCACCTCCAAGCCGGCGACCAACAACACCGCCGATTTTGTGCTTTCCGGCTTCTCCAGCCCGCAGGGGATCTTCGTCGGTACGCCTCTGGGAGAGATCTGGGTCGCCGACACGGGCAACCGCCGCCTTGTGCGCTATCCGCGGTTTGAAGTCCTGATCTTCAACCCGCAGCCCGAGGTCACCGTCCCCTCTGGCTCGACCGACGAGCTTCCCCTCGCCGTGACGCTCGACAGCTTCGGCAACATGATCACCGCCTACTCGACGAATCGCGTGGCCTTCTACTTCTCGGCCATGACTCACGTCAACGCCGCCAACTACCTTCCTCGCATCGCGCCTGGAATGATCGTCAGCCTCTTCTCGCTCCCCGGAGCGCAGTTCGGCGACCAGACGAAAGCGTTCAGCACCGTACCGCTGCCCACGGAGCTTGCGGACATCCAGGTGCTTGTCGATGACGTGGCCGCGCCCCTCTACTTCGTGTCGCCGGGCCAGATCAACTTCCTGATGCCGATGAACGCTCCCACCTCAGGCACGGTGGAGATCCAGGCAGTCCGAAAGTCCAACGGCCAGGTCCTCGGAGTCGGTTGCGGCATTCAGCGCAACGCCAATGCCTCGGCCCGCAAACCCGAGGTGTGCGTCTCTCCGGTTCAGATAACGACGGCCTCGCCGGCGTTCTATGCCGGCCTGGCCGGCGTGGATTACAGCTCCGGAGCCGGCGCGGTTGCCGCGCTGAACCGCAGGGGAACCGACGGGTCCTATTACGGGATCAACAGTCCGGCCAACCCGGTCGCCCGCGGCGACATCGTCGAAATGTACGGTACCGGCCAGGGCTTCATCCCGAACGCGCCGCCGGACGGCTCGCCCGCCACGGGAGCCGTTCCTACGCCGGACGTGCCGCGCGTCATCGTTGGCACCGGGGACGTGGAGGTCCTCTACTCCGGCCTTGCACCCGGCAATGTGGGTCTGTGGCAGATCAACGTTAAAATTCCGAACCTGGTAGCCCCGGCTGACGCGGTGCCGGTCGCCATCCTGCACAAGGGAATCCCCAGCACGAACCCCCAGTGCAGCCCGAACGCCGACCCGCCGTGCCCCACCGCCCGCACCACCATCTCAGTGAAACAGTAGTCCGAAGGGGACCGGCCACTCTGTCCTGAGCGGGACAGAGCAGCCTTTCCCACTCCGCCTACTCCACCCGTATCTTGACTTCGTTGCTGCGCACTCCGTTCACTTCGATCGCCAGTTTCACGTCGCCGGTTCCAGCACCCTCCGGAATCTGTACATTCACCTGATAGAGCGCCGGAAAGCCCGGCGACAGTCCGCTGAAAACCGCCGGTAGCGGCAGGTTGCCGAGAAACACCGTAACTGGCAGCACCGTCTCCTGCACCCCTGGAATCGTTGGATGCTCCTGCGTCGCTCCCAGACCGGTGCAGTAGATCTCGATGTACTCACCCTTCTTCGCCGGCCGCTGATTCGTTGTCACCGCGGTGTTCGAAATCAACACCGCACCGTACCCCGACGTCGCGTCGAAGAACACGCCGGGCGACGCGGCCAGCACCGGCACTTCGATCGCCGCCGACGCGCCGATAGCGTTCGCCACCACAATCTGCGCCATTCCCGTCACCGTATCCGACGGCACCACGAAGTTCACCTGTCCGTCACTCACGTAGTGCAGCGCCGCGGGTCGCCCGTTTACCAGCACCTGCACCTCCCCCAGACGCGTCGGATAAGGCGGCGTCGCCGTGTCGCGCTCTCCAGCGGCCAAGCCAACACCGAAGATCGATGCGAAGCCGCCGGGCGAAAGCCCCGTCGTGAAAGACGCCGCATTCACCACGCCCGCTGCCGGAAAAACCGGAGCTGGCGCGGCCGCCGCCCGCACCGCCGACCCCGGCACGCCGTCCAGCACCGCTGTCAATTCGTACGCCGGACCTGCCCCGGGCGTCCACGTGAACTGCGCCATTCCCGATTCGTCGGTCGTTGCGACCGCCGGTGTCACGCTCCCTCCGCCCGTCACCGACGCGCGAACTTGCACGCCCGGATACGGCAAACGGTTGACGTCCACCGCCCGGACCACCACGGGTTCGGCCAGCGGAACTCCCGGAGTCGCAGCCTGGAGCGCGCCCGAAACCAGCGCCAGCGTCAGCCCCGACCGGGATGTCGCCACCTGCACGCGGGCATATGCCGTCTCGTACTGCTCATTGGCCGGCCGCGCCGCCAGCTCCTCCACGCCGCCGCGTACTCCATGGATCGTGAACGTCGCTTTCGTCGCGCCCGCCGGAATCGTCACCGTGGCCGGCGCGCTCGCCGCACCCACCGGTGTTTCAATGGCCACCGTCAGGTTGGACGCGGCCGGTTGCTCGATCGACACCGAAGCCGGCGCGTCCGATCCCGCCAGCACGCCGCCCGCCGGGGCGATCGAAAGCTGGAGCGCACGCCGCAGCGACGCATCGGCCCACGCTCGCTCCGACGCCGCCGTGTGGTAGTACGGCTCGAACTCCCGGCGAAACGTCTCGATCTTGTCGAGTTCCGCCTGCGTCGGCTCCATCCCCTCCGGCACAATCAGGAGGAATGCGAACCGAAAGCGCCGCTGTGCCACCGTATAATCCGGCGTGCGCCGCCCCTCCACCGCGGCGACTTCGTCGACGAGAATATCCCGCCGTCCACCGGTGATTCCGATTCCCTTCTGCGGCAACTTCGCCGGCGGCCAGGTGGAGTTGGTCACCAGAAACGTCGCCGCCACCTCCTCCATCGCGCGAAACCCCATCAAGTACTGGTCCAGCGGACTGTACCCCTCAACCGTCGCGATCGTCATGAACCGCGGATTCGCACCCGCGCCGTCGTCCCGTATCCGGTTTCCTTCGAGCAGCGACGCCTCCGAGTTGAAATTGAAGCTCCAGTGCGCCAACTGCGCCCCGAGCATCGGCTGTGCCGACGGGTTCTGCGCATCGCGCACGCTGGCGAAGGCGAGAAACAGGTGCCCCGCTTCGTGTCCCAGCACGGTTAGCGGCGTGTCGCCGGTGACTAAGCCGCGTCCCCCGACTGGATCGTTCACGCCGTTATACTGGCTCAGCTGCCCCATGTTCATCACCGCCTGAAGGCGCCGCACGCTGCCGTACTCGCGCCCGTCATCGGCCGGGATGTCCCCGTAGCCCGATCGGTCGTTGCGCACCGTTACCTCGTAGGCGATTGCGCCGGACCCAGCCGCGATGCCCATGTTGTTGAAGATCACCAGGTAGTCGTAAGCGTCGCCGTGCGTCTGATAGAACCTCTGCGCCGCGGCAACGATGTCGATCTCCTCGCTCCCGCCGAACCGCTCCGCCACCGTGGCCGAAAACTCCAGCGAGCTGCCCGTGACGAAGGAAACTACCTCCGTAGGACCCTTCAACCCGCCCGGCGAGATGCCCACCACCGCCTCGTCGGTCACAATGCTGCCGTAGGCGAGCTGGATCTTGCCGTCGGGAAAGAGCCGGATCTGGAATGTCTGGAGAGTGCCTGTGCCGGTCTCCTGATACTCCGGTACCTGTACCCAGCTCACGACAAACCGCCCGCCCTCGGACAGCACTGAGACGCCTTGCGAGGAACGTGACGGATCCAGGTCCCGGAACATCCCGGCGATCCGCGGCGGTCCCGACGTCACCCGCCCCAGCGAGCGCTCGCTCGATGCCGTGTCGGATTGGTTGAACGTCAGATTGCCGTCGGAGTTGATGAATATCTTCTGGTAGGAGG
>JAEHDI010000545.1 GCA_016880505.1 Bryobacterales bacterium
GCTGTCGAGCACGTCGGCGAGCTTGTGGACTCGATCTCCCGAGATTGCCCAAGGGAGGGTCCGTCGCCCGCCACCGGTCAAGAGACCTAGTCCCCGATCCCACTGCTGTGGCGACCACCGCCGCATGGCGCGCGTTGCTCCACGCCGAAGACTCCCCGGCACGAGTCGCATCCAGCGCCTCAAGCGTTCGCCGACAAAATAGCGGTTGTATCCGCCGAACAACTCGTCGCCACCATCGCCCGAAAGACTCACCGTCACATGCTGGCGGGCCAGCTCAGATACCAGCATCGTCGGCACTTGTGAAGAGTCGGCGAACGGCTCGTCCCGTAGCATTGGGAGGCGTGGCACAGCCGCGAGCAACTCCGCGGGGGTCACATAGAACTCCGTGTGGTCCGTGCCCAAGTGCCGAGCGACCGCCTTGGCGTGCTCAGCTTCGCTGTAGACCCGCTCATGAAACCCAATGGTGAACGTTCGCACGGGTCGATCGGACTGCGCCTGCATCAGCGCGACGATCAGCGACGAATCGATGCCGCCGGACAGGAAAGCACCGAGGGGGACGTCG
Organism: Bryobacterales bacterium; assembly: GCA_016880505.1. Classification (GTDB taxonomy): domain Bacteria; phylum Acidobacteriota; class Terriglobia; order Bryobacterales; family Bryobacteraceae; genus JAEHDI01. The sequence goes on from JAEHDI010000545.1 coordinate 563, forward strand.
GCGACCATCTCCCGCCGCACCGAGGCTCGGAGCAATGCGTCGAGCTCGTCGATGAGATCCCGCTCATCGCCGTGCGCGGGCGATGCGACGCCGGCCTCTACCACATCCCGCGCGGACCAGTACGTGGACTCCACGGGATCAGACGTGGGATCAGCGAACGTCAAAATGGTCCCCGGCCGCACCTTCCGAACGCCCTGATAGATGGAATAGGGCGCGGGCACATAGTTATGTCGCAGGAACAGCGCCAGCGCGTCGCGATTGACGTCCCCGCACCAACTAGGATGGGCACGAAGGGCGCTGAGCTGGGAGCTAAAGAGGAGCGCGCGACCCATGCGCGCGTAGTACAACGGCTTTTCACCCAGGCGATCGCGCACCAACGACAACGTTCTCGTCTCACGGTCGAACAGCCCGAAGGCAAACATGCCGGTGAACTTCCCCACCGCCTCGACGAGGCCCTGGCACTCGATCCCCGCCAGCATCACCTCCGTGTCCGAGCTTCCGCGAAACGCGACGCCGCGTTGCACGAGGTCGTGCCGTAGGTCGGGAAAGTTGTACACTTCCCCGTTGTAGCAAATCACGAAGCGCCCGCTCGCGGAGGCCATTGGTTGGCGCCCCTCCGCGGAGAGATCGATGATCGACAGGCGGCGGTGGGCGAACCCTACTCCCACGTCCGCGTCCCACCAGTACCCTTCGTCGTCCGGACCGCGATGTCGAACCGCCGCCGCCATCCCTTGCAGGACAGCGGTCGCATCGTAGGCGGTGGCTTCGCCGCTCCAGAACCCTGCTATGCCACACATATCACGAGCCGTAGAACTCGGTGTACCACTTCACGAACCGCTGAACGGGCGACCCCACGGGCCGTACACCGTGACAGGCACATTCCGGTGGTGGGGAGGCGGACAAGATACGAATAGGTGTGCACCATGAGCTCGTTGGCCAGCTTGGTGGCACCGTACATGGACAGGGGTGATCGGCGACATGACGCACCGAGAAGGGCATCCGCGTGCTGCCACCGTACACCGAGCTCAAACTCGCGTAGACCATTTGCGGCACCTTGCGATAGCGCCACTCCTCGACGCACTGAGTCAGACGTCCGGTGAAACTCGATTTGGGGGGGTACGCGGAGACTTGTGGGTGGTTGCAGCCGTCGGATGTCGCTGGCAAGGGCTCCACCGCGATCCGTCTCCGCGCGCTAGAGTTGTTCCACCGATCCAAACAGCGGCACGCTCTCGCCGCCTCAAGGAACCGTCAATATAACGAACGCTGCCTGGGCCGGACTAGGGCGCGACGCAATACCGCGCCTGCGCGCGAATGCAGGAGTGAACGTGAAAGGAATGGCAGCTATATTTACTTATGGTTTCCCGCTTTCAGAAGATAATTTCAAAGCGGCAAATGTTGACTTGTTTACCCTGAGTAATTATGAAAATCTATTAAAATTAGCAGTAGCTAAGGAATATATTGCCGAAAATGAGCATGATCTGCTAAAAGAATGGCAAAAAAATCCTTCGGAATGGAATATTGTTATATAAGTTTAAAGTCGTAAACTCAAAGGTTGTAAAGTCAAAAGATCTAAAATCTAAGAAGTCTAAATAATCAGCAATCTAA
>JAEHDI010000546.1 GCA_016880505.1 Bryobacterales bacterium
ATCCGCGTCGCCCTCAAATGCGAGCTGGTCATGCTCAATTCCGGCGACACCGACCCGACCTTCATCGAAACGAACATTCCTTGGGTCATGCGCTGCATCGGCGACGACCGCCAGCAATCCTACCTGCTGATGGACTATATCAGCCGCAAGATGGGTCTCAAGCGGATCGGAATTATCCGCAGCAGCAACCGTTACGGTCGTTTCGGAGTCCGCGAGATCCGCGACACCGCCTTCCGCCTCGGCCACCCGGTCGTCATCGAGATGGCCTACCGCGTGGGCGCCGACGACTTCAGCCTCCAGTTGGAGCGGCTGAAAGCCTCGAATCTTGACACGGTCGTCCATTGGGGAGACGCCCGCGAGGGTGCCCTCATCCTGAACCAGATGCGCAAAATGGGCATGAAACAGCCCTTTTTCGCCAGCGATCGCACCGTTTCGGACGAATTTGTGACACTGGCCGGCGAAAATGCCGAGGGCGTCATCTGTGGTTTCCCGTGGAATCCCGAGCGGAAAGATCCGAAGTTCGACGAGTTCCGGCAGGACTTCCGCGCTCGCTACGGCCAGGAGCCCGAGACCTATGCCGCCCACGCGTATGACGGCATGAACATGCTCATCTGGGCCACCCAGTTGGCGGGCCTGAACCGCGCGAAAATTCGAGATCTGCTCGCCTATCGTCCAAAGCCGTGGCCCGGTGTCACCGGAGACATCCCGTTCAGCGCTGCGCTCGATGACTTGGGCGAGGTGTTCCTCGCCAGACGCGAGAGCGGCAAATGGAAGTATTACTCCCGCGAGGACCTTCAGATCCCTCGAGGCTATGTCCCAAAGCGCGACCGGGTCACTCGGTTCGCTGAAACCTCTCAATTGAAATGAGAGGCTCGACCGCCGGCCTGATCCTGTTAGCGGCTGCCTTCTTGATCCTGCAGCCGTGTGTCGGTCAGGAACCGCGGCAGCCGTTGCCCGATCGCGAACCATACAAAGACGCCCGCAAACACCGCCGCGGCTATTTCGGCGCCGGGCGTGACGACCCCGAGCCTGACCTGAAGAGCCTGCACGCCGTCGTCCTCGGTTACTTCGGTCCATCGGATCCGGGTCATCCCGATGGCGGCCCCGCGTGGCTCGGAACAAACCTCGCCATTGACGAGGCGAACGCCTCCGGCGGCTACAAGGGACTGCCGTTCCGTCTGTCGCCGGTCTGGGCTGAGAATCCATGGGCCGACGGAGCCACGAAGCTCACACGCGTCGCTTATCTCGAGCGGGCATGGGCGATCATCGGCTCGATCGACGGAGCGTCCACCCACCTCGCCGAGACTATCGTCGCCAAGGCCCACCTCACGCTCATCGATCCCGGCAGTACCGACGAAACCGTCAACCAGGCTAATGTTCCCTGGATGTTCTCTTGCCTGCCCGGCGACCGTCCCATCGCCGCGGCTCTCGGCAACACTTTGCTTGACCGCGCGGGGGGTTCCTTCCTTCTCTTGACTGCCACGGATCACGACTCCCGTGCTTTGTCCGCCGAATTCAAGTTGTTCCTGTCAGCTCGCCGCGTCACCGTGAAGCAGCAGCTCGAATTCCCGGCCGGTACAGAGCAAACCTCCGCGCTGGCGTCCCAGGCAGCCGCTTTGGGAGCGCGTGCGGTCGTCGTGCTTGCCGACGCGCGCGACAGCGCCCGGCTCATCCGCGACCTCCGCCGCCGAGACCCCAGTCTGGTACTGCTCGCCGGACCCTCTGCCTGCCGGCGCGCCTTCCTGGCGGAGGCCGGCACGGCCGCGGAGGGCGTCATCGTTCCTGTCACAGTCGATGCGTCCCCCGCAACCGCCGCGTTCGTAGAGAAATTCCAGGCGCTCCACGGTTTCGAACCCGACTATGCCGCTACGGCCGCCTATGACGCCGCTTCCCTCCTCATTGCAGCCATTCGGAAGTCTGGCCTCAACCGGATCCGCATCCGGGACGCTATCGAGGAGCTGTCTCCCTGGCGGGGCGCGTCTGGTACCATCGACTGGGACCCGCTCGGCCGGAACGCCCGTCCGGTCCGGCTCGGCGTAATTCGCAGCGGACGGATTGCGCCGCTCGGGGAGTAAGCCCCGCGGCCCCGTTTCCCTTTTCGGATCGATTCAGCTTATATTAGGAGAAGGTTTCTCGCGACGATTATGGGAGGGCGCCCCCAGGGGGAGCCCTGTGACTTTGGAGGTCAGAAAATGATTCTACAGGACGCCATGGATGAGCTGGCAGGCGCTTCTCATATCACCATCGACAAACGACCGATCAGTGCTCCCGAGCTTCTCAACGAGGCCTTCCACTATGCGCGGCCCAGTTCGTTTTCGCGCGGGATCCGGATCGACCTGAACGGCATCGCGATCCTGTTCATCTCCGGCACCGCCAGCGTCGACGAGAACGGCGAGACCGCGCACGTCGGCGACTTTCGTGCCCAATGCCGCCGAACGTTCGAGAACATCACCGCCCTGCTTTCGAGCGAAGGCGCCACCTGGAAGGACATCGTCAGGACCACCTGTTACCTCCGGGACATCGACCGCGACTACAAGGAATTCAACGAGGAACGCACCCCCTCGAGTTTGGCAACTTCAACGACGAAATCTCGCATATATGGGTGAGAGCAAAATGAAACACCCATATATACCAATAGGCGTGAATCGGGCCAGCCCCACCAGGTTTTGGCGTCGAAATGGCAAAACCGGTGCAGGCCCTCGTCCTGGCCCGCCAATACAAACCTTGACCCCAGGCGCAAAAATGAATTTTATCGGCAGCGAGCAAGTCTCACACTCAAAACAAACATGCCGTTAATTATGAATATTGCACATGCTCTCCCCATCAGCCTCATTTGCGCCGGCGTAGCGGTCGGCACC
>JAEHDI010000547.1 GCA_016880505.1 Bryobacterales bacterium
GACCGCCATCACCCGCTTCGAACTTCTAAGCGGGGCCCGGGATTCGCGTCAGGAGACCGCCATCCGGAGTCTCCTGGCGGCAGTTCCGGCACTCCCTCTGGACGAACAGGCGGCGGACCGCGCGGCATCGGTCTGCCGTTCCCTCGAACGCGCTGGGGCGACGATAGGGATGGCCGACAGCCTGATCGCAGGCATCGTGATGACCCACGGCGGGACGTTCCTGACACGAAACCGCCGGCACTTTGAGCGGGTGCGAGGCCTTGTGCTAGCCGGCGAGCCGTCGTAGAGAATCCCGCCGGGCTGCCGGGCAGGCAACCCAAGGACAAAAGGAATCAGCGAGATATGTAAGAAATCGTCGATTTCGTGCGAATATGCGCTCAATTCGGCCCTTTTTCCGACTGGTATTTAAGTTGCTAATGGATTCAAATGGATGAAGAGGAGGAGTAATATGCGTCGCTTGGTGGCAGTTGCAGCGGGTCTCTTCTTAATCGGAATTCCGCTGGCAGCAGATCATGGAAACGGAAAAGGGAAGGCCAAGGGCCGCTACAGGGGCCATGACGGCCCGTCGGTGGTCGCGGTGGACATCTTCGTCGGCCACGATCAGCGGATCGTTGGCGATTTTCTGACCGGCCGCCCCGGCAGTGGGCTCCCGCCAGGACTGGCGAAGCGTGGCGGCGACCTGCCGCCAGGCCTCATGAAACAGCTCTACCGGAAGGGACACCTTCCGCCCGGACTCGAAAAGAAGATCTACCCGTTCCCGGTCGAGGTGGAGCGCCGGCTTTCTCCCCTGTCGGCGGGTCTTTCGCGCGGCTATATCGACGGCCGCGCGGTGATCTACAACAGAAAGACCTCGGCGATCTTCGACGTGTTCATCCCGCTCGATTAGCCCGGACGCCCTGGCGGTTCTTACAGCCGCGCCTATTTCCGGATGCTGACTGAGATGCCGCCCGTTGGGGTCCGTGTGATCTTCGTCTCGAGGTTGGGATCGGTCGTGATGGCCTTGAGATAGTCGGGCTGTCGGTGTTCGAAGTCGTTGGCGTTGTGCGCCGTGACGGCGCCGCCCGGCGTCACCCGCCCGTAGAGAAGATCGAGGAGCCGCTTGTTATGCGGGGTTCCGGTGTCCATGAAGACAAAGTCGAAGGAGCCGTGAAGACCAGGAATCTCCTTGAATGCGTCGTTGACGCGACACTCGACCACGCCGTCAAGCCCCGCCTCGCGGAAGTTCTCGGTCGCTGCCTTCGCGCGTTCGGCATTCATTTCGAGCGTGATCAACTTGCCGCCATTCCTCTTGAACGCCATGCCCATCCAGATCGCGGAGTTTCCTTCGGCAGTGCCGATTTCTAGGCCCTGTTTGTAGCCTTTCTCGACGATGAGATCGTACAGAATGCGGCCATCCTGCGGAGAGAACCCGTGGAGCCGATCGAGCACCGTCCGCGCCGCGCCTGGATCGGTGCCTTCAAGAGAGCGGTCGAGAGAATCCCGCATCATCTCGCTCATCGCCTGCTTGTATGCAGCGGTGTTGGAGGCCAGCACAAAGCGCGAATCATCGACGCTAACGTTGTTCTGGATCTCCGTGAATTTCAGCACCTGCTCGCGCCCGCCTTCCAGGGCTCGCACAGTGAACGGAACTTGAACGCCGTCCACGGAGCGATAGTCCTCGAACTGGAAGATGCCGAGCCGGGCGAGGAGCCCCGTGCCGGCGTCGAAGTGGGCCACAACCGTCTTGCCTTGCACGGGTTTGACCTCGACCACCCAGACTTCACGGTCGCCGATCTTCTCCGTGCCCTTGACGGCCATCTCGGGAAAGAGCTCCGTGAGATGGAACGGGACCTGAAAGTCAAACCCGTGGTTCTCTGAGACGCGATCGTCCGGCTTGACGGTCTCCGTGCCGTCCGGGGTCTGGGTCCAGGCGGATATGCCGTCGCAGGCGCGCTC
>JAEHDI010000548.1 GCA_016880505.1 Bryobacterales bacterium
CGCGGGCGAAGATCCATGTCTTTCCCCACCGCGATGTCGCCACGGCCGATGCGAAGCTCGCCGCGCTCACCGGCCAACCGGGGCGCAAGCTGCTGATCACCGACGGCGTCTTTTCCATGGACGGCGATGTCGCCCCGCTGCCGGCGCTGGTGGAGGTCGCCGAGAAGCACGGTGCGATCATGATGATCGACGACGCGCACTCTTCGGGCGTTCTCGGACGAAACGGCCGCGGCACGGTCGACCATTTCGGGTTGCACGGACGCGTCCACATCCAGGTCGGCACGCTGTCGAAAGCGATCGGAGCGCTCGGCGGCTACGTGTGCGGCAGCAGGGACTTCATCGACTATCTCTACCAACGCGCCCGCCCGTTCCTGTTTTCGACATCACACCCACCCGCCGTGGCGGCTTCGTGTATCGCCGCGTTCGAGCTTCTCGAACGGGAGCCCGAGCGCATCGAGAATCTCTGGAGCAACACCCGGTATTTCAAGGAGGCGCTGAAGGCCGCCGGTCTTGACACGGGCGTCAGCGAGACTCCGATCACGCCTATCATGATCGGCGACGCCGCGAAGGCCCACGCGTACTCGCGAGCCATCTTCGAGGAAGGTGTCTTCGCCACCGGCATCGGCTTTCCCACCGTGCCGCGGGGCAAAGCGCGCGTGCGGACGATCGTCACAGCGACACACACACGCGAGCAGCTTAACCGGGCGGTGGAAATCCTGGTGCGCGTGGCGAAGCGGATGGAGATCCTGCCTTAGAGAGCCTGGGTTGGCATGGCGGCATCCGGGGCGAAGTACGCTTTCCTCACTGCGCACTTCTGACTCGCCGCCGTCAGCGTAGTTCCCGCCCTAACTAAGCGTTTCTGCGGATTTCAACGTCTTCGCCCGGATGTTACTTTCAGGCTGTCAGCCCATAGCAGACCGCAGGGAGAGGAGAGACAGCATGAAGAAATGGTTCAGGAATTTCTGGAACGACACGCGCGGCCAGGACCTCATCGAGTACGCTTTGATGGCGGGTTTCGTGGCCGTAGCGGCGGGAGCAATTATGCCCAGCGTCTCGACCAGCATCAGCACGATCTTCAGCAAGATCGGCAGCGTTCTTGTCGCCGGTGGCGGATAAACCTACCCCCCGAAGTCCTCAATGAGAAAACCGGCGGGTGGACAGGCCCAGACCTTTTTCCGCCGCCGGTCTTTTTTCTCAAGCTTGTTCAGGCGTGTACCGCCTCTGTCACCGGCAGGAGATTGCCCTCCGCGTCGAACTCGATCTCCCTCGGGGGACCGAGCACTTCGAGCGTCGGGTTCGCTTCGATCTCCGGCAGCAGATTCTCGCTCAACGCCAGTTCACGCAGTTCCAGCGTGTTGCGGATCCAACCGATCGTCACTTCGCGCGAATCGAACTTGCCGACCGCCCGTGCCAGCGTTTCCAGGCACTGCCGGTCCGTGGGAAAGTGGATCGGAGTGCGAGCCGCCGCCAGCGTTGCCGCCGTCAGGGCGTTGATGAGCGTCGGCTGCCAGTCGATCTTCTCGACCAGGCGGTCGGTAACCACGTCCGCCATCCCGACGCCGACGGCGTTGCCGTAGGTCAACGGGCTCAGGTCGCGCACGAAAAGCCGCTCGACGATCGGAGCGTTCGGCCAGGGATTGTAGTTCGCTAAGGCGTTGCGGTTGATGACCTTCGTGTCCATGCCGGCGCCGCTGACGTCCTTCCCCATTTCGTCGACGATCAGGACGTCCAGAGCCTCCACCGGAATCCGTCCCATCCAGGACTTCGCCAGCGCCAGCAGTTCCTCTTCCCGGCGCTCCATGTCCGTCGCGGGGACGGCCGTGAGCTGCGCCGCGTTGTGGTTGGCATCCTCCAGAACCGCCAGCCCGCCCAGAATCTTGCCGGACTTCAGCACCTGACGGCCTACGCTGCGGACCATCGCCTCGAGGCCGATCCGGTAGGCGTGCGTGTGGTACCGCTCCGCACCGGCGAACTTCCCCAGTCCGATGGCCATCATTTTGAACAACCCGCTCTCGATCTTGCCGATGAAATCCGTGTGCCACTTGACCCGGCCCACGAGCATCACGCCATCGCTTTCCCAGGCCTGCCGGTCCATGAAGGTTTGAATGCCTTCCGGCGTCACACCGAGGGAAACCACCTCGAGCGAGCTTACAATCGGGCAGCCCATGCTGGCGTCGTGAATCCCATACTTTGCCAGTACCGCCGCCTGGCCCTCCGCGGTCGCCGCGCCATGCGTGCCCATTGCCGGAAAGATGAACGGCCGCATTCCGAGGGACTTCCAGTAGTCCACCGCCGCACCCACAATCGTCCCGATACTGGCGATGCCGCGGCTGCCGACACCGATGGCGATCTTCGATCCAGGCTTCAGATGAGCGCCAAACGCGGCGCCTGCGAGCTGCCGTTGCACCTCGGCTGGGATGTCCTTGATGCTTCGGTCGGGAAAACGTTGGCGGACACGGACTAACCGGGAGAACTCCATGCCGCTATTTTACGCCTCGGCCGTGGGGCCGGGCGGATGGGGCTACCGCCTTTGGTGGTGGCTCGGAAACAACCGCTCACTGACTTTGGCGGTTCCTTGGCAAACACGGCTACACGTCCCACTCGCGCTCGAGCATTCGAGCGTACTCGCCCGAGGCGTACATTTCGAAAGGGAAGTTTTCGCCGTGGACCGGCGTGAATCTCGCCGACTGTTGGCGGCATTCGAACATACGATCGGCGTAACGGAAGTGATGGCGGACGAACTCGTCGGTGAGCATTTCGCGGAGAGGAACATCAGCGAAGACCGCGTTCAAACCGAGTGCCCTGCGAAAGATCGCCTTGTGGTCGGAGACGCCCCAACTCCGGAGCTTCTCCTGGACGCCGGACGGCGGATCCTCCACCAGCATCGCCGCAAAACTCTCCCGGCGGACACCCCCCTCCCGGAGCGCATCCTCGCGCTCGACGACCTCCATGCTCTGCCCGATCCAGCGGTTGAGGTCCTTGCCGATGTAGAAGAGCATTCGGACCTCATAGAAGCGCCCCTCGAGGATCCAGCGATTCAGCTCCTCCAGATTGAATTCTTCTCCGGGGAGCAATCCCTGAAGAATGAGGCTCGCCCTGGAACTGGCTGTCAGTCTGTCCGGGCCCGAAGCCTCGGCGAACGGATGGAGAATCAAGGGCGGCAATTTCCAGCACCGCGCGGACTCGAACGTGGATTGCGCCATCTCCTCCGCATCCATCGTCAGGACGCGGCGCTAAGATTAGTAGCCCGACGCGTGCGCGACGCCGACAAACCTGGGCCGGTCCGGGGCTGCAAGCAACTGTTCTGCCACACGCCCGGCATACTCGAGCAGTTCCGCCGCGGCGGGCGCGTCGATCTTGTCCCAGGTGTCGCTGGGACGGTGATAGTCTCCGTGCATTCCCGAAAAGAAGAAGAGTACCGGAATCTGCTTCGGCGTAAAGGAGAAGTGATCGCTCGAGCCGTAACCGTCGGCCGTCGTGGTATCGATGTTCAACTTCGAGGCGCCGTTTCCGTTCATACCGCTGACGATCGATCCGAAGGTTGTGCCTGTCCCCACGCCGCCGACGTATACCTTGCCCTCGCGCGGGCGTCCGATCATGTCCAGGTTGATCATGGCCACCGCGTTCCCGAGCGGCCTCGGCGGGTTACTGGTGAAGTAGCTTGACCCTAGCAGGCCGATTTCCTCGGCGGCAAAGGTCACGAAGAGGATCCCCCGCCTGCCTCGTGGCTGCTTCGAAAACCAGCGAGCCAGCTCCAGAACGCCGGCCGTCCCCGATGCGTTGTCATCCGCGCCCGGGTGCGGCTTCTTGCCTGCCTCCGACGAGGCCATGGAATACTGCTCGCCGAGCCCAATGTGGTCGTAGTGCGCCCCGATGATGAGGTACTCGCCGGTCTGGCCAGGCAGGTAGGCCATGACGTTCCGCACCATGCGTGTCTCCCGCTCGATATCTACTCTCATTTCGACTTCGAACGAGTCCGGCAGCGCGAACGGCTGCGGCCTCAGGTCCTTGTCGATGGCCTTTACAGCATCGGCCAGCGGCCGGCCGGCCCTCGTCATCCAAGCTTCGGCCACCTCCGCCTTCACCTGCACGAACGGGATTCCCGGGCTTGCGGGGCCGAGCGCGCCGGCGAACTGCTCCAGATCGTCACCTTCCGAGGGATGGTTGGGACGGTCGTTGATGAAGATCACGCCGCGTGCCCCATGGGACTTGGCGTTCAGGGCTTTGGTCTCGAACTGGGCGTGGATCGTGTACACCCGGCCGCCGAAGACGCTTTTCTCGTCGAACTCCTGTGGTTCGTGCCGCAACAGGAGCACGATCTTGTTACGTACGTCGATCCCGGCGTAGTCGTCGTAATCGTACTCGGGGGCGGTGATCCCGTAACCGGCGAAGACGACCTTTCCGGAGACCGTTCCGCTCTCCGAGAAGTTGAGTGGGCGGAAATCCGAATTGAATTTCAGCGCCTGCCGCCGGCCGTTGCGCCACACGAGTTGGTTGTTTTTCCCGAGCTGCGCGTGCGCGGTCACCGGGAAGGATTGGAAGTAGCTTTGGCCGTTGCCGGGTCCAAGGCCAAAGCCGCGGAACTGTGCAGCCAGGTAATCGGCCGCCCGCTCCAGCTCCGGCGTGCCGGTGCCACGCCCCTTCATCTCCTCGGACGCGAGGAACCGGATGTGCTCGAGGTACTGCCCCGGGTCGATCTCGACCGCGCAGGCCGCACGAAGCGACAACGCCACGGCAAACAGCAGTCGTGCTCGGCCGAGGCGCGTTTTCATGACTGCTATTGCAGCGGCGATGGCAGTTTCACCTCGCAACAGGCGTTGTCGCCAGCGTTTTTCGCGGTCTTTTGATACGCCAGCTCAAAATCGATGATGGCTTTCAGTTGCTCCCAGTTTGCATTGGCCAGGCGCCGCCCGTTGACGAACAGCGTCGGCGTCGCGTTCAACTGGAGGGATCTACCCTCTGCGATCGAGTTGTCGACGTCGGCTTCCGTCGCCTTTGCTTCGATGCACCGGCCGAGCTGAAGGGCGTCGATCTCCTTACCCTGCGCCCACTCCATCACCTTCGAGTTCAGGTTCTCCGGCGTGAATGTTTGCTGCTGGTCGAAGATCCAGTCGTGGTATTGCCAGAACGCGGGCTCATTCTGGCCGTAGATGCAGCGTCCGGCGATGGCCGCCGGTTTCGCCCACGGATGGATCGGCTCGAGCGGAAAGTCCTTCAGATAAAGCCGGACTTCCTTTGGGTACGTGCTGACCAGGTTCTGGCGAAGCATTTGCGCTTCCTGGCGGCAGTACGGGCACTGGTAGTCGGTGAACAGCACCAGGACGACCGGCGCGCCCGGCGTGCCGAGGCTCGGGCCCATCCCGGTCCTCAACTTCGCCAGTTCCTCGCGGAAAGGATTCTCCTGGATGTCGAAGACGCGCCCTTGGACGATCTTCCGCCCGTCGGCGGAAACGAAGAACGATTGGTTGAAGCTGGCCGGACCGGCCGCTCCAGTGACAACGACTTCCCGGAACCCCGGCAGTTCTGACGGTTTCGGATCGCCGACGTTCACGGCGACATGCGGACCCCAAACAAAAAGGTGGCGCACGTAAGCCTCGAACTTCACCTTGTCGAACGCAGTGCCGGCCGGTTTTGCTGCCGAGGCCTTCGTCCCTTGCGCGGCCGCCAGACCCGCCAGGGCTAGCGCCAGCACCAACGCCTTTATCTCACTCCTCACGTTTTCTGTCTCCCTCTTCACATCACCGGCCCTATGCGCCACGGCACGAACTCCTGGTGCCCCCAGCGTTCGCTCGCCGTCCGTTCGCCGGAAGCCACGCGCAGGAGCAGATCGAAGATCTCGCGGCCCACGTCTTCAATCGCCGCTTCGCCGTCGGCGATCCGGCCCGCGTTCACGTCCATGTTGTCTCGCATCCGGCGGAAGGTGTGGCTGTTGCTGGCTATCTTGATCACCGGAATGCTCGGAAAACCGATCGCACTGCCTCGGCCCGAGGTGAAGGCAATCACGCTGGCGCCGCCCGCGGCCAAACCGGCCAGCGACACCGGGTCGTAGCCCGGCGTGTTCATAAAAACAAGGCCGCCCGGCACGATTCGCTCGCCGTAATCGATCGCGTCCATCAGATTGGACGTACCGCCCTTGGCGACGGCTCCGAGAGATTTTTCCAGAATGTTTGAGAGGCCACCTTCTTTGTTGCCGGGCGACGGGTTGTCGTCGAAGCTCTCGCCGAAGCGGCGCAAGTAGTCCTGGTAGCTTCGAATGAATGCGAGCACACGCTCGGCCACCGCGCGGTTTCGCGCGCGCCGAATCAGCAGGTGCTCGGCGCCGAAGATCTCGGGCGTCTCGGCCAGTACCGGAGTTCCGCCCGCGCCGGCAAGCAGGTCGGAGCAGAACCCCAGCGCGGGGTTGGCAGTGATTCCGGAAAACGAGTCCGATCCGCCGCAGTTCAGCCCGAGGACGATCTTCGAAGCGGGCAGCTCGACGCGGCGCTCGGACTCCGCCCGCTCGATGGACTTGGCGATCTCGTGGCGGGCCGCCTCGACAGCCGCCCGTGTGCCGCCGCTCTCCTGGAGCGTGATACCGGCCAGGCGGCCGCTCCGCGCTGCCTCGCTGCCGAGGTAGTGGTCGATCTGGTTCACTTCGCAGCCGAGCCCCAGCACCACTGCAGCGGAGACATTCGGATGATCGAGCACGCCGCTGAGAGTTCGTTGAAGCAACTCGGTGTCGGGACCGATCGCGTGGCCGCATCCGTCGCCGTGAGGGAACGCGACGACGCCGTCCACGTTGGGCGGGAGCTTCTCGCCTTCGTAGCTCCGCGCGATCAATTCCGCAGTATGAGCTGCGCAGTTGCTCGCGGCCACGACCGCAATGTAGTTTCGCGTGCCGGCCCGCCCGTCTTCCCTCGGGTATCCGAGAAACGTCGGCGCGCCGGCCGGCGCCTCGGGGCGGGGAAGGTCCGCTTCGGGGAATTCGTAATCAATCGCTCGCTCCTCGTACAGGAGGTTGTGTGTGTGCACGTGCTCGCCCGGTTCGATCGCGCGGCTCGCCGGGCCGATATTCTGACCGTAGCGCCGCACGAGGGCGCCGGCGTCAATACGCGACACGGCGACCTTGTGACCCTGCGGTAGTGCTCGGCCAACAGAGAGTGAGCGATCGCACACGAGATCGGCATGAAGC